>NZ_JH417810.1:32226-50358 GCF_000239295.1 Flavonifractor plautii ATCC 29863 | reverse complement strand
AGATCATCGACATCGCGCTGGAGTTCGGCTACGATTCGCCGGACAGCTTCACCAAGGCTTTTGTCCGATTCCACGGCCTCTCACCTGCCGCACTGCGAAAAAGCGGAGGCGCGGTCCGTTCCTTTGCTCCGCTTCGGATCAAAGTGACATTGGAAGGTGGTCAAAACATGGATTGCAAGATTATGAAAAAAGAGGCGTTCACGGTGCTCTGCCGGGCAAAGACGTTCAAGTATGAGGACGCCGCTGCTCAGGTTCCCCAGTTCTGGGCAGAGCATTTCGGCACAGGCGGCGGCAAGGTGGTTTGCGGCATGTACGGTATCAACCTGGACGAGAGCATGGGCGGCAACGAGTTTGAATATCTTATCGCCGACAACTACGATCCGGCCAAGGAGATCCCCGATGGCTTCACCACCCGCACCATCCCGGCCCATACCTGGGCGGTGTTCCCCTGTACTGGCCGGATGCCCCAAGCCCTCCAGGGACTGAACCAGCAGATCTTCTCCCAATGGCTGCCCACGAACCCCGACTACAAGATCGCCGCAGGCATCAATGTGGAGCTGTATAGCGACGCCAGCAGGTTTGAGGACGGCACCCAGGACCAGGACTACTACTGCGAGGTCTGGGTCCCGGTGGAAAAGAAGTAAGGCACATTCCCCGGCAAAATTAACGGTCCTACCATATTGTTTCAAACAGAATCCACCAAACATACCAGTATCGTATGCTGACAGCATGCGCTGTATGTTATGTGTTGCATCAGGTGGGATGCCGAAGATATTGGAGGAAAATGTGAACAAATCCGGCGAAGACAGTTTCGTTTATAGATAAAAATCGATTCCGTCTGTGAAGGAAACCACATCCGGCAATCGATGCGGCTCTTTCTTTGCGGCCTTTATACGCCCTGCGTCAGCCTGTCCAACGGACAGCGTATCGCAGGGCGTTTTTCTATCGTTTGAAAGGTGCCAAGGCGCATGAGCTTGAAATACACTTGCCCCATTTGCGGCACGCCCCTGGGTTATAAGGGCCTGTGCTGGAAATGCAGGTCTGAGCAGGAGCGAAGGACTGATTGTCCTGGACACCGGAACAAATCTCAGAGAAACAGAAAAGCCTTATTCAGAACATCCAGCGGCTGGGTGATGTGGAGGCCCTGGAACTCACCGACTTCCGGCAGCGGGACGGCCTGATCTATCCTCTGCTGTCCACATAGATTCCAGCGAAGCATCAAACCTGATGTGCGGCCTGGCTATACAGGGGGATGACCGGGCCACGGAAACGTTATCGGAACTGGATTTGTGATCCCACTAGAACCCCCATGCGGACCGATACAGCAGAGGCGGACGGCGTCTGATCTTTTTCCTGATGGGGACTGTGCCGGTCCGGGAGTGCCAGGAGGCGTTCGCGAGTCGGAGCCAAATGGTGGGGGGTGGATATCGGATACGGCGGGGAACCTCTGCTCATCCCCATCAACATGCGGGACGGGAGCCTTCTCTGCGTGGGCAGGGGCAATGAGGAGTGAGAAATTCCGCCGAAAACCGTAGGCGGACTGCGGCAGGAACTGGAGAAGCTGAACCAACTGGCATGGCAGGCCGGCAAGGACACAATCCCCCGCTGGACAGAAACAGAGGGTTATCCGGTTGACGGTAGCCTCCACCGCTGTATTCAATACAAGAATATTGGTTTGGAATGCAATATTATCAATCGTCCTGATAATGTTCTCAATTTCATCGGAGCCCTGTTTGAACTCTTCCATAGAACCGGCCTGTTCGGCCGCTCCCCGAACCAACGCTGCGCTCCGCTGAAAACCTGATCGTCGGTTTTATCATTTGGGTTGCTTTGAATGTCAGCATCCAGATTTCCCTGGGCAAATTCCTGTGCAATCAAAATGGGTATCCATACTGCCAATTTGTCAAATCCGGTTCTGTACCCCCTAGGGCTTGTTTGAAAATTGGCGATGTGCCCGGCGACGAGGAATTTGGGGCCGCTGGCAAGCAATTTTTTCGCAGGAATCCTGACGGATTTCAGGGAAAAATTGCGCCGTCCAGCGGTCAAAAGGCCCGTCGATTGGGCATGTTGACATTTTTCAAACAAGCCCTAGGATACAAAAATCCAAGCATGTCCACAGTCAGCCTGCAATGAAACAAACAAGTCCAAATATCTTATAGGAAGCCGTGGGACTTCGCCCACGGCTTTTTAGCTGGAACAGGTACTTGCAACCCTGCCTTTTCTTATGGTGCACTATTCCAAGATCATTTCTATCAGCAAGGAGGTGCTGCCTTGAACGGGCAGGTTTACGGCTATATCCGGGTCAGCAGCAGGGAACAGAACGAGGAGCGGCAGCTCATTTCCCTGCGGGAAGTACAGGTGCCGGAGGAGAACACATTTATAGATAAGCAGTCCGGCAAGGATTTTGAGCGGCCGCAGTACAAGAGGCTTCTGCGGAAATTAAAAAAAGACGATCTGCTCTACATTAAGAGCATTGACCGCCTGGGCCGCAATTATGGCGAGATTTTAGAGCAATGGAGAATATTGACCAAAGAAAAAAGCGTTGACATTGTGGTACTGGACATGCCTCTGCTGGATACCCGACAGGGGAAGGATCTGATGGGCACGTTTTTGAGCGATATTGTGCTGCAAGTACTCTCCTTTGTCGCTGAAAATGAACGTGCCAATATCCGTCAGCGTCAGGCGGAGGGAATTGCGGCCGCCAAGGCCAGAGGGGTACGGTTCGGCCGGCCGCCAAAGCCGCTGCCCGATAACTACCTGAGCACCTATCTGCAATGGAAAAGCGGGGCACTCACAGGGACCGCCGCCGCGAAGGAGTGCGGAATGCCGTTGGCTACCTTCCGTTACCGGGCGGAACGGTACGAAAACACGAAACGTTGAACAGCAGGCAGCTTCACAAAAAGGTGTACCTTTCTGTGAAGCTGCCTGCTGTCTCTATACATTATCCTTATCGTCCAAATCCTCGTCATGTTAAGAGTTTTTTGAAAAAGATTTTGAAAATTGGGGGCTTACAGAAAGGTACACATTTCTGTAAGCAGCCAAAAGCAAAGCATGGATTTGGAGGCGGGCGGCCACGATGGCATCCAGAGAAAAACAATATAATGTCCTCAAGCTGCGCCTGTATCCAACCTCAGAGCAAGCAGAACTTTTTGAAAAGACCTTTGGCTGCTGCCGCTATCTCTGGAACCAGATGCTGGCTGACCAGCAGCGGTTTTATTTGGAGACTGGCGTCCACTTCATCCCTACCCCGGCAAAATACAAAAAGGGAGCCCCTTTTCTAAAAGAAGTGGATAATCAGGCACTCATTCAGGAGCACAACCAGTTGTCCCGGGCGTTCCGTTTATTTTTTCAAAACCCGGAGGCTTTTGGGCATCCCAATTTTAAGCGAAAAAAAGATGACCGGGACTCCTTCACCGCCTGCAATCATGTGTTTACTTCCGGCCCGACCATTTATACCACGCGGGACGGCATCCGCATGACCAAGGCAGGAATGATTCGGGCCGTCTTTCCACGCCGCCCGCAAAACGGGTGGAAACTCAAGCGCGTCACAGTGGAAAAGGCCCGGACGGGCCGCTATTACGCTTATGTCCTGTATGAAAGCCTGGTACAGCCGCCGGAGCCGGTCCTTCCCGTTCCGGAGCGCACCCTGGGGCTGAAATATTCCCTGCGCCACTTTTATGTGGACGACCAGGGCAACAGGGCCGATCCACCCCGCTGGCTGAAACAGTCCCAGGAAAAGCTGGTGCATCTTCAGCGGCGGCTGAACCGAATGCAGCCTGGCTCGAAAAATTATGAGGAAGCCGTACTGAAATACCGCCTGCTCCATGAGCACATCGCCAATCAGCGCAGAGACTTCCTCCACAAGGAATCCCGACGGATAGCCAACGCCTGGGATGCCGTATGTGTGAGGGGCGACGATCTGGGTGCGATGACGGACACGCTGATTCAGGCCGGGAGCACCGTAAAGGAGGCGGGGTTCGGGATGTTCCGGGAGATGCTGTGCTACAAGCTGGCCCGCCAGGGAAAGGCATTTATTCAGGTAGACCGGTATCTCCCTACCACCCGGAGCTGTTCGGCCTGTGGGTTGACGCGGGACGCGCTCCATGCGCGGGATTACAGGCGAAGTGGTTGGGTCTGTCCAGAGTGCGGCGCGGTTCATGACCGTGAGGTCAACGCGGCAAAAAACATCAAAGCCCGTGGGCTGGAACAGTTTTTTGATTTACAGGGGCAGGACAGGAGCGCCTGACCCTTTCCAGGCGTCCTGTGCTCCGCCTTGACAATATGCCGGCCGGGACACCGGTGAACGCCCATGATTCCGGCTGGAGAGCGTGGATGGAACGCCGGTGGGGAGCCTCCGCCCTTCCATCCACATTCTCCGGACCGCCGAGTGGGAAACGAGAGGCCGCATCCGTGCGGCTGAAGCCTGTAAGCAGGCGTCCACAATATTATGACGATGTTTTTGCACGCGGCGCATGGATGCGCGCCGCTGGCCACAGGAAGGAGATCCCCCATGCTTCAGCTCTCTCTGCGCCCCGGTGAGTATCTCACCATCCATGGCGACATTGTGGTACAGCTCGCTCAGCTCTCTGGCAGCCGCGCCTTCCTTCGGGTAGAGGCCGACCGCAGCATCCCCATTGTGCGGGGAAAGGTACTGGAGCGGTCGGGGGCTCCCCGGCCGGAGTGCCTGGCATCTCTTCCCCGCAGCCGCGCCAGGAAAGGCCGGGATGCCGTCTACCACTGGAGTGCGGAGCGGGAGCGGGCCGTCCGCACAATGGAACAGCTCCTGGAGCGGATGGAGGCCGGGGACAGCCGGGAGGAAGCCCAGGCGCTGCGGGCACAGTTGGAGCACCTGCTTCCAACTGTATGGGAGGAGGAGCTGTCCGGCCAAATACAGGCCCTGTTCCGCAGCAAAACAGCCCAGGACGTATAAATAACCACCTTAGTTTGGTTTCACCCGGTCTCGCGAACCGGTTGAAATAAATCGAAGTGCAGGGACACAGCCCGCCAAAGGCCACGGCGTCTGTGTTGGTCTGCCAAACCACTAAACGCACATGAGGGATCGGTGCGTTGGACCAGCAAACCCAATATCATTTCAGAAAGAAAGGAAACGATCGAAATGAGGATCCAGCATAACATCATGGCGATGAACGCCTACCGCAACTACGCCAACAACACCTCCGCCCTGTCCAAGAACCTGGAGAAGCTGTCCTCCGGCTACAAGATCAACCGCGCCGGTGACGACGCCGCGGGCCTCGCCATCTCCGAGAAGATGCGCGCCCAGATCACCGGCCTGGACAAGGCCCAGGACAACGCCAAGGACGGCATCTCCCTGGTGCAGACCGCCGAGGGCGCCCTGACCGAGGTCCACGACATGCTCAACCGCATGTACGAGCTGGCCGAGCAGTCCGCCAACGGTACCTTTGAGGACGCCACCGACCGTGGCCAGTTGCAGAAGGAAGTCGACCAGCTCAAGGACGAGATCAACCGCATTGCCGACTCCGCCAACTTCAACGGAATCAACCTTCTGGACGGCTCCATGGAGGCCGGGAAGGCCCTGGATACCTTCACCACTACCTTTAACGCGAAGGCGACCGCCTCCAAGGCCGGCGTGGACGTGGCCATCCAGGCCGAGGGCTTCAAGGCCTCCAGCGCCGCCGCCAGCCTGAGCAAGCCCTCCTTTAAGTTTGCTGCTGGGAGTTCCGCTGCCAAGGCCGTTGTTGCAAAGAACGGCACAGTGACGATCACCCTGAAAAAGGGCGAGTCCTATACAGCCGCGGACATTCAGGCGCTCCTCGAGAAGGCTACAACTGGTACTGCCTCCGGCAGCAAGGCATCTGATGCCCTGATGGATTCCGTCAAGAACTCCAAGGTCACCGGAAACGGTGTCACTAAGGTCGGAGCGCAGGGTGTCGCAGCAACAAGCGGCACGCAGGCGCAGGATAAGGGTAAGGAGCTGACCCTCCAGATCGGTGACACATCCGCTGCCTATAACCAGTTGAAGGTTTCCATCAAGGACTGCCATGTGGATGCCCTGAACCTGACTGATATGAAGATCTCCGACCAGGGGAGCGCCGGTAAGGCCTTGGACATGATCAAGAATGCGATCAACTATGTGTCCGATGTCCGCGGTACCCTGGGCGCCACCCAGAACCGCCTGGACCACACCATCAACAACCTGTCCGTCATGCAGGAGAACATCCAGGACGCTGAGTCCACCATCCGCGACACCGACGTGGCCGACGAGATGATGGCCTACACCAAGAACAACATCCTGATCCAGTCCGCCCAGGCCATGCTGGCTCAGGCCAACCAGGTGCCCCAGGGCGTGCTGCAGCTCCTCCAGTAAGAGGTCGAAACAGTATCACAGCCATAACGCTGCGGGGGCCGGGCCAAGTTGCCCGGCCCCCGCTTTTTCCCACGGAATGAGGTGTACTCCATGAATACCATTGAAATCGCCCGGAGGCTGGCGGAGTGCGGTGAAAAGACCGAGGCCCAGCGGGCCTACACCCTCGCGCTACAGGCGGCTGACCTGTCCCCGGAGGAGGAACTGGAGGCTGCCAGCTACCTTCTTTTCTCCAAAGGCGATTACCGGATCGCCTATACCAGCTTCCTGTCCCTCTACCGCCGGGGCCGCTTTCAGGCGGAGCTGCTGGAACTGATGACTCAGGCCTTCTACCTGCCGAACGTGGATTCGCTCCGCAGGCGGTATGAGGAGAACTGCGCCCTGCTGGCTCGCTATCCCTACCTGTTCCGGAGGGATTTTCCGCCCTTTGAGGAGCTGCCCATCCGCTTCTACCCCTACGACGACAACGGCTATCTCCCCTTTGACCGGAAAAGCGGCGTCTTTTCCGACTATGTAAACTTCAACACTCCGGTGGTGGACCGAAACTTCTTTCATGACCTGGAACAGCCTGTGCTGGCGGCGGACGTATACTCCCAGTACCAGTTGGAATACCTGAACGACAGTGTGCGCAAAAGCGAGTGGGTGGGGCGTGAAAACCACATTTACCTCCACTACACCGACTGGGCGGTCTTCTGCTCTCATCTCCAGTGTCTGTCCTTTAAAAAGCTGCTGAAAGAGGAGAAGCTGGTCCTCCTGATTGGGGATGAGCTTACTCAATACCCTATCGACTTCCAGGCCCGGTTCGGCATTGATTACAGCCGCTACCCAGTGCGACCGGTTCACATCAGGGAGGTGAACCGGCTGATCTGGCACACTCAGCTCTCCGCCCACAACGGCGGCGACTTTTTTAACGAGATTTTCTATGGACACCCCAACCTCCTGGCCTATGAATCATTGATGTTCGACAGCATAGAGTCCCTTTTGGAGGACATGCGCCGCCGAGTGCGCAGCCGCCAGTTGGAAACGGAAACCGACCGGCAGCTTATTCAAATCAAGCACCCCACCGACAAGGATTTGCTTGTGGCTTACTTTTTGAATCAGCAGAGGTCGAATCAGGGCTTGGACCCCAATGCACGTATCGCTCCCGCGCTCTTCTTCCAGCCCCACTTTTCGAACGTACATTATGATATAGAAGTATATGACAAAACGGATGCCTGTGTACTGCATTCGGAAGAAAATGACCACATCCGAAACACCCCCTTCTTTCAGCAGTTCAAATACATCAAAACCCTTACCCCCATCCGGCGCCCCACTACCAGCTATGCGGCCACCGTCCGCTTCATGACCGACCTCGCTTTTGCCGACGAGAACAAGCCAGGAGGTGTCAGCGATGTGGTCACTGAGCGGCTCCTCAACCGCAGCTACCTCTTGGACCCAGATGACCGGCTCTACCGGGACAGCATCCTCGTCCGCTTTGAGGACGGTAAGCTCAATCCTAAGGCCACCTTCACCGCCTTAGCGGCATTTTTGGACTTACCCTATACTGAGAGCATGACCTACTGCTCTGGCTGGACGGGTGTCAACCCGGAATCATTGGAGGGTAATGTCCGCGGCTTTGATCCTGCCACCGTTTACCGCACCTACGACGACTATGCAGACGATGCCGACCGCGCGTTCCTGGAATACTTTCTGCGGGATGCCTATCAGGCATACGGCTACGACTTTCACTACTACCACGGGGAGCCGGTGGACGAGGCATGGGTACAGGGAAAGATCGGCGGCTTTACCCACCTCAACAGCTTCATTGAAAAGTCGGTCCGGCTGGTTGTCCGACAAGGCCTCATTGGGCAGGGAATTGCCCCCGGGAAGGCGGATCAGGCAGGAGTAAAGCATAGCAGGAAGCAGATTGAAGCGTTGAATGAAAACCGGCTCTATGTGGCCGGACTTCTGATGCGTCAACTGCGCTTTGTCAATCAACGGGGCCAACCCCTGCGCCTGTCACGTCTGTTGCGACCCGACCCGGCGCTGCTGGAACAGCCGCTGTATCACTGAGGAGGAGGACATGGAACACAAGGGAACCGTATACTTTTTCACCGGCCTGTCTGGGGCGGGGAAGACGACCGTGGGCAGCCTGTTCTACCAGCGGCTCAAAAACACCAAGCCCAACGCGGTCTATCTGGACGGGGACGAAATCCGGGTGGCCTTCGGCGAGGATGTGGGCTACACCAACGATGAGCGCCTGCGCTGGGCGGGCCGGATCTTCCGGGTGTGCAGGCTGCTCTCCGACCAGGGTATCGACGTGGTGTGCTGCTCCATCGCCATGTTTGACACTGTGCGCCGCTGGAACCGGGAGCATATTCCAAATTACAAGGAAATCTATATCCGGGTCAAAAAAGAGACCCTCATCCAGCGCAACCAGAAGGGCCTCTATACCGGGGGGCGCAATGTGGTGGGGGTGGATCTGCCCTTTGACGAGCCCCAAAGCCCCGACCTTGTGCTCCAGAACGACGGGGAGCGCACTCCGCTGGAGCTGGTAGAGGAGATCGAAGGGGCGCTCTACCCGAACATCGTGGAGCACCCCATCGACAATACCGATTACTGGAACCTGTATTATCAAAACAAGCTCTGTCCCACCAGCCCCTCCCCCTTCGCCCGGTATGTGTCCACCCTGGTGGAGCCGGGGCGGACGCTGGCGGAGCTGGGGTGCGGCAACGGGCGGGACGCCCTCTACTTTGCCTCTCTGGGGCTGGACGTGGTGGCGATGGACCTGTCTGAGGCGGCCATCAGCATGCTCCGGCAGCAGCCGGTCCCACACGCCCGGTTCGTATGCGGCGACTTCGTCAGCCACACCCTCCACCAGCCGGAGAGCTATGACTACGCCTACAGCCGCTTTACCATCCACGCCATCAACCAGAAGCAGGAGCGGATGCTCCTGGGGAGCATGGCCCGGGCCCTCAAGCCGGGCGGAAAGTTCTTCATCGAGGTGCGCAGCGTCCATGACCCGCTCTACGGCAAGGGGGAGGCGCTGGAGCGCAACGCCTTTTTCTACGACAACCACTACCGCCGTTTTCTTGTGCTGGACGAGCTGACCGAGGCCCTCCGGCAGGCCGGCTTCCGCATCGAGTACGCCAGGGAACAGACCGGCTTCGCCCCCTACGGCAACGACGATCCCCCCGTCATCCGCGTTGTGGCGGTGAAGAATTGAGGAGGCGGTTTTTATGACCTGTCCGGCGGATCTGCATACCCATACCACCGCGTCAGACGGGCAGTATACCCCGTCCCAACTGGCCGCCAAGGCCCTGGCGGCCGGAATCCAGATTCTGGCGGTCACCGATCACGACACCATGGACGGCGCGGAGGAGGCCGTCCGGGCGGGACAAGCCTGCGGATTGACGGTGCTCCGCGGGGTGGAGCTGGGGGCCCGGGAGGACCGTCACATGCACATACTCGGCCTCAATCTGGGCCCCGAGTGTCCCGCCCTGGCGGAGCTCTGCCGCAGGCTCCGCGCCAGCCGGGAGGAGCGGAAATACCGCATCGCCGCGTTTCTCCGCGGGAAGGGGCTGGACGTGCCGCTGGAGGAGGTGGAGGCCCTCGCCGGCGGCGGAGTGGTCGCCCGCCCCCACTTCGCCCGGGTGATGCTCCGGCGCGGGTATGTCTCCTCCCTCCGGGAGGCCTTCGACCGCTATCTGGACACGGACGAATACCAGCGCATTGAGCGGTGGAAGGCCGGCGCCCCGGAATGCATCGCGGCCATCCATGACGCGGGCGGAAAGGCGGTTCTGGCCCATCCCTGCCAGCTCGGCTGCTCCCACGGGCGCCTGGAGGAAATCCTCCGTGCACTGAAGGACGCGGGGCTGGATGGGATTGAGTGCTTTTACCCCCGGCATTCCCCCGAACAGACCGCCGCCTATCTGCGTCTTGCAGACAAATACGGCCTCCATATCACGGGGGGCAGCGATTTTCATGGGGAGGCCGTCCGACCAGATTCCTTCCTTACCCCCATTCCCCTCAACCTCAACTGGCTGGGAACCTTCCAAAATGCCCAGCCACATCGGAACAAGCTCGATCAAAGCCAAATTCCGCACTTCCGATAGGTTTTTGTCGTTTTTCCCCTTAATTTTTTGTTTATCCGTCCGATATAAACATCAGAAAACGATTACATACAATCGTTGACTGTGTGTTTGACAGAGAGGAACTTCCCGGCAAAGCGGCAGACGCTGCCGCCGGTTTGAGATAAACACACAAATACTTGGTATCACGCCCATAACGCGGCATTTTGCAATGATACCGAATGGGGGAATCGATGTTGTTTGGGAAACTGAAACTGACTTCTAAGCTGGCGGTCATCATCGGGGCCGTCCTGGCCGTCATCTTTGCACTTCTGATCGGAGTGACGATCTCCACTACCAGCACCAGCATACAGAAGGGCATTGCAGGCGAGCTGTCCGCCCTGGCGAGGACAACCGGCACAGAGATCCAGGACAGCTTTGGGGTTGTGGATGATACGGCCCGGGGTATCCAGGAATACATCGGCCGCATTTACGCCAAACCAAATGGCGCTCCCGGGGACGCCGCTGCCATGCAGCAGAGCACCCTTTATCCGGGCCTGTCCCTGACCTCCAACGCATACGATATGGAGCAGTTTATTGTGGAGACGGTCCGGAACGCGGTCAAAAACAACCCCGAGCTGGAGGGCATCGGCGTCATGTTTGAGCCCAATCAGTTCCAGAGCAACCTCCGGCACTATGGGTTTTATATCGACATGTCCTCGGCCGATGCCGAGGTTGATGCCTATGCCTCCTACGAGGAATATGCCAAAGAGGACTCCTACCGGGTCCCCGCCCAGGAAAAGCGGATTTACATTTCCGCCCCCTATCGGGATGGAGATCTGCTGCTTATCGCCTACGGCACTCCAATTGTTTACAACGGTTCTGTGATTGGTGTGGTCATCTCCGTCATCGACCTCAGTTCCTTCTCTTCCCTCCAGATTTCCGACAACAATTACACCTCCATGTGGTCTACCCTTTACAGCGGTGATGGAACCATCATATGGGACAGCGAAACACTGGACGATGTGGGACACAACATGGTGGAGTTTACACCCCAGGCCGACGAGCTGGAGGCCATTCAGGCCGCCATGGCCCAGGGGGATGCGTTCAATATGCGCAAGACCCGCGAGGACGGCGACCAGGTCTCCTGCTTCTACAGCCCCTTGCAGGTGGGCGGTGAAACCTGGTGGTCCATGACCGGTGTGTATACCTCGGACGCCCTGTCCTCCGTCACCCGGACCACACGCCTGCTGCTTATTTTGTCGGTGGCATCGCTGCTGGTGCTTCTTCTGGTTGTGACCGCCGTCCTCCGGAAAATGCTGGTTCCTATCCGTGCTGTGGTGTCCGCTGCTGACGAGATCGCCTCCGGTAACCTGGACGTACACCTGGACATCCGCTCTCAGGATGAAATCGGGCAGCTCGCCCAGTCCTTCCAGGCTATGACGGAAAACCTGCGGGCGATCATTCAGGATATCAGTTATCTGCTGAATGAGATGAGTGACGGAAACTTCCGTATCCGCTCGAAGGATCGTGAGCGCTATATTGGGGACTACAGCCAAATTCTGCTTTCCATTCGCCGCATCAACTATACCCTCAGCGACACCCTCAGCCAGATCAACAATGCGGCGGATCACGTCTCCTCCGGGTCGGAACAGGTTGCCAGCGGAGCACAGGCGCTTGCCCAGGGGGCCACTGAACAGGCCTCTGCGGTTGAGGAGCTGGCTGCCACTACCTCGGATATTCTGAACCATGTTCAAAAGAGCGCGGAGCACGCCCGTAATGCCAGTGATAAGGCCGCCATGGTCAGCCAGGAGATTGCAGAGAGCAATCAGAAAATGCAGGAAACGCTGTCCGCCATGCAGGACATTCAAAGCAGCTCCAACGAGATTGGAAAGATCATCAAGACCATTGAGGATATTGCGTTCCAGACGAATATTCTCGCATTGAACGCAGCAGTGGAGGCCGCGCGGGCCGGGGCCGCCGGGAAGGGATTTGCTGTTGTGGCTGAGGAGGTGCGCAGCCTTGCGCAGAAGTCCTCCGACGCCTCAAAGAATACCGCCGCCCTGATTCAGCGTTCCCTGTCCGCCATTCAGAGGGGTACCTCCAGTATGAATGAGACCGCCTCCTATCTGGAAAATGTGGTGAGCCGTGCCCAGGACATCACGGCTACGATCCACCAGATTTCTGACGCCTCTGAACAGCAGGCGGACGCCCTTGAGCAGATCAACGTGGGCGTGGAGCAAATCTCCAGCGTTGTGCAGACCAACTCCGCCTCTGCGGAAGAGAGCGCCGCTGCCAGTCAGGAGCTTTCCGACCAGTCTCAGATTCTTAAATCACTGACCTCCCATTTCCAGCTTCGAGATTCCTTGGAGACCGACTCTTCGCCAGCCCCAGAGTCAAAATAACGCCAGCCCCAAGGAGGGCGGGCCCATTTGGGCCCGCCCTCCTTATTACACCCATACCTGCAAACTGAGAAAAAGATTTCCTGTATTCCTCCAATTTGTTCTTATCTTTTTTTTATCTGTGACGATAGAACTAATAGATTTTCCAGTCTTTGTTTCATTCGTTCCCGTTCAGCTATCTTGAGGAGGCCATCTCATGTTCTCTGAATATTCCATCCACCGGGTATCTGTTCCAGGGGCAGGCCGTTCCCCCCAGGCCGGTGCAGCCCACAGCACCTCCCGCCCCCAAGCAGAGCGCCAGGTCTACGACCAGTTCCAGCTCAGTATACAGCCAAGCGGGGAGGAAACGCGCATGAAAGAGCTTGTCGGGCGTATTTCACAGGAAATCCGAATCCGGCCTACCTGCCGAGAAATTGAGTCCCTGCAAGCCCAAATCCGGGAGGGGCGTTACCAGCCCGACCCCCAGGAAATTGCAGCCCGCATGCTGCTCCAGAAGGAGGCGGACTGAGGTGGAATACAGCGATTACCTGGCGCTGCTTTCTGAGTTGTGTCAGCTCTTTGACCAGATCAGCCATGTGGAGCAGCAAAAGATTGACGCGGTGCAGGGGCACGCTCTGGACGAGTTGAACGAAGCCATGAAGCGGGAGCAGGCCCTCACGCTTGCCCTGCGGGGCTGCGAGCAGAAACGGGAGACCCTTTTGACCGGACTCGGCCTGACCGGCATTTCCCTGCGTGACATGCCCTCCCACTGCCCGCCGGAATACCGGGCGGAGACCAGCCGCATGGTGGAGCAGGTACTGAAGGGCTACGCCGTCCTTCAGGCCGCACAGGGCTCCGCCCGTACTTTGACCGAGCTGGAGCTCCGCCGGGTGGATGGAGAATTGGCCCGGCGGGGGGTGGAGCCGGATGCAGAATCTCACTACCAGGCCTCCCCGGCCCGCCCCACCGGCATGAAAACGGACTTCAGAGCATAGGAGGTAACAGCATGAGCAGTACATTCGGCTCTCTTACTACAGTAAAGCTGGGGATCTACGCCGCCCAGAAGGGCTTGGACGTGACCGGCAACAACATCACCAACATCAATACCAACGGCTACACCCGCCAGCGCCTGGACCAGGTCAGTCTGATCTCCGGCGGTTCAGACCGCTACCACTCCCAGTACAACGTGCGGGTGGGGCAGGGCGTACTGGTAAACGGCGTCTCCCAGCTCCGGGACCCGGGACTGGACATCTCCTACCGGAAGTCCCAGGCCGATGTGGGCTCGGCGGATTCATGGCTCGCCGGCCTGGAGAAGCTGGCCGGAATCCTGGACGAGGTGGGCAAGGGCGACGGCGAGCAGGATGACGGCCTGATCCTCAACCAACTCAACGATCTGCGCGACCTGATCAACAAGGCCAACACCAACGGCATTGAGGGCTATGACTCTCTGATCCGCCAGTCCGCCGACACCCTGTGCGACCTGTTCAACAGCGCCGCCAAGGATCTGGCCGAGCTGAAAACCACCTTTGAGGGCTACCTCAAGCAGGATGTGGATGAGATCAACAGCATCCTCTCCCAGATTCAGGAGCTGAACGTGGCCATCCGCAATTCCGATATCCGTGGAGACGAGGGCCTGGAGCTGCGGGACCAGCGCAACCTGCTGCTGGATACCCTGAGTCAGCACATGAAAATTGACGTCACCTATTCCATGGAGGATGTGGGCGGCGGTCTCATGGTGGAGAAGCTCACTGTCAAGCTGGCCACCGGGGATAAGAACAAACTCATTGATGGAGAATTTGCCACCAAGGTTTCCACTGGGGACGAGCAGGACGGGTATACAGTTCGGCTGGACGCCTTGAAAGACATGGATGGCGTAAAACAAAACCCCAATGCCGGCGCTTTTGACACACTCAAGGATACCGACCTGTATGGTTCCCTCCAGTCCCTGCGGGAAATGCTGACAGAGAAGGGCGAATACTCCACCCAAGCCGAGATCAACAACGATAAGGACGCCACCGTTAAGCGGGGTATCCCCTACTACCAGATGGCTCTGGACAGCCTGGCAAATGAGTTTGCCGAGCAGATGAACGCGCTGAACCAGGCCCAGGGCGTCACTGGGGCCGGGGATCTCTTTATGAACCGGGATAATCCAGGTGATAAGATCACCGCCGGTAACATTGCCATCTCAAAGGACTGGGCGGAGGGCAAGGTGCACATGCTCTCCTCCACCGACCCCAACGCCCCCTCCGACGACCGCTCCAACCTGGCCAGATTCCTCGAGGTATTCTCCAAAGAGCACCGGATTGATCCGAGTGATATTCGCCAGGGTGCCGTGGGCTCCTCCGTTTCCATGTCGTTCGAGGATTGGCTGCTCCGCACCCAGTCCACCCTGGCAGAGGATCAGATGGGTACTACTGCCAAGCTGAACAACTATCTCACCGTAAATAACACCGTCTACACCGACCGGGACAGCGTATCCGGTGTGGATCTGAATGACGAGGCCACGAATCTGATGGTCTATCAGAAGGCGTATACCGCCGCCTGCCGGCTGATGACAGTATTGGAAGAGGCTCTGGATTCCCTGATCAACGGCATGGTTGTCTAAGGTCTGGAACGGGAACAATAAGAGGTATTGATTATGATTCGTATTACAACTAACAGCTCCCTGCGGATGTACCGCTCCAATCTCATGAAGTCCACCAACTCCCTGAACTCCGCCATGACCAAGCTGATGACCCAGCGGCAGTTCAGCTCCTATGCGTCGGATCCCGCCGCGGCCACCCGTGCCTTCAAAATTCACAGTTCCCTCAACGCCACCAATGCGCAGTATTCCAACAACGATACCGTCCTGCATAAGTACGAGACGGCGTGGAGCACTCTGAAGAGCGTGCTGGACGGTTATGACGGTCTGGTCCAGGACACCGGCCGCGTCCCCGCCCTCAGCGGCCTGAATGATACCAACCTCAGCACCCTGAATACACAGGGGCAGATCATACGGGAGGGCGCCGAGGCCATTATTCAGGCCATGAACGGCAAATACGGCAATAATTTTGTGTTCGCCGGGGCGGACTCCCTGAACGCCCCCTTTGCTATCAACGATAAGGGCTTTGTCACCTACCGCGGCGTCGAGATCGACAATCCGGATACCCTGGATGATATTTACTTGGACGATAAGGGACAGCCAATTAAGGACGCAAACGGTAAGGACATGACCAACAAAGAAGTCTTGGATATGTGGAATGAGGAACACCAGTACGTGGATATCGGACTGGGCTTTAAGCTGGACGGGAACGGCGAGGTGATCCCCTCCACAGCCTTTGACTCCGCCATCTCCGGCATCGGTATCATGGGCTACGGCGTGGACGCGGACGGCGATCCCAAGAACCTTGCCTCTATCATGCTCCGGCTGGCCGATATTTTCGAGGGCTATGACCATGAGACTCAGACATGGAATGTTGGAAGCCGCTCCGAAGCGGAGGAGTTGCTCAAGAAGCTGGATGCCTCCCGCGAAGCCATGGGGGAGAAGTGGACCACCCTGGATACTGAGGCCAATTTCTTGGACAAAAACGGAACCCAGTTAAAAAACACCTACGATGCCCTCAATGTGGAGCGCAGCAACCTGGAGGACATCGACCCGGCGGACGCCATTCTGGAGCTTGTATGGGCCCAAACCTGTTACAATGCCGCCCTTCAAGTGGGCACCAATGTGATTCCTCAGTCCCTGATGGACTATATGAAGTGATTCCTATCCTTTGTACGGAAAGGATCACGTCCCAATGCGTCCCTTGATTGAAATTCAGACTATCCCAATTGAAATCCAGATGAAAACGACCAATGCCCATCTGGAGTATGCCCGGGGCACCGCCCAGATGGAGGTCTCCCGCGACCGACGCGGGCTCCAGATCCGCAGCCAGCCCATTCGGGTCAACATTGATACCTTTGAGGCGCGCAGTTCTATCGTCCCCACCACCGCCCAGAGCATCCAGCAGGGGGCAGCCCAGGGACAGCGTGCGGCATACGAGGCTACCGCCGTCCTGGCGCAGGAGGGCCGCATGATGATGGAGGCCAAAATTGACCAGGATGTGATCCCCCAGTTGACACAGCAAAAAACCGTGGACCAGCCCGCTCAGCTTGGCATCCAGTTTCTCCCGGAGGTGGGCCCCGATATCTCCTGGACCGGCGGGGAAATGAGCATCCGCTATGAGATGGATAAGCTCAACTTCGACTGGCGCATGAACCAGATGCAGTTCACCTTTGTCCCCGGCGACATTGAGTTCAAAGTGACACAGCAGCCGGATGTGGTCATCAAATACATCGGCGGCCCGCTCTATGTCCCCCCTTCCGCCGACCCCAACTATGAGCCGCTGGATACAAAGGCCTGAACGGAGGCAGCCCCTTGAAGTTTGAAACGAAATACTTTGGTACCGTGGAGGTCCCTCCGGACGAGGTGATCACCTTTCCCAACGGCCTGTTTGGGTTTGAGGAGGAGCGCTCCTTTCTGCTGCTCCCCTTCGCCGGCAGTGACGGGAATATGCTCTGCTTGCAGAGTGCCGCCACCCCCTCCCTGGCCTTTATCGCCATGAATCCCTTTTCTCTGCATCCCAGCTATCAGCCGCTGCTCTCTTCTGAGGAATTGCGTGAGATGGAGGTCAAGGACAGCCATGCCCTGTGCTATTATGTCCTCTGCGTTGTCCGGGAGCCTGTGCAGGAGAGCACTCTGAACTTCAAATGCCCTGTTGTAGTCAATCCGGACAGCCGCCGGGCCATTCAGGTCATCCTGGAATCGGATGCCTACCACATGCGGCATCGTCTGGCGGAGTTCCAGGGGGGAAAGGCGGGCACCCTATGCTGATTCTAGGCCGAAAAGCGGGTGAATCTTTGACGATTGGCGGGGATATCAGTATCACGGTTCTCTCTGTGGACTCCGGTGGAAATGTGAGCCTGGGTATTCAGGCCCCCAAAGAGATGCTGATCCTCCGCAGCGAGCTGCAGCAGGCCGTCTCCTCCAACCAGGAGGCCGCCCAGAGCCCCTCTACCCCACAGCTCCTCGCGTCTCTGGAGTCTGCGTTCCGCAGGGCGGAGGCTGTAACCCCGCCGTCGGGTCCGCACAGATGATTTTGAAGGATTGGAGACAGGTTGAATGAACATGATGGATGGAATCGCTGCCACAGCCAGCAGCCTTGCGTCTGCACAGCTCCAGCAGAGCTATACGCTTGCCGTTTCGAAAAAGGCAATGGAGTCCCAGGAGCTGGCAGTACAGGAGTTGCTGCAAATGCTCCCCCCCTCCTCCAGCTCTGGCTATCAGTTTGATGTCTACGCCTGAGCAAAAGCAGGCATGGATACTCTGCGCAGAGTATCC
>NZ_JH417810.1:9213-32216 GCF_000239295.1 Flavonifractor plautii ATCC 29863 | reverse complement strand
GGATACTCTGCGCAGAGTATCCATGCCTGCTTTTTACTATAAATGCCTCTGATCCGCGGTGCTGCCCAGAGCCGGTATGCACGGCCGGAATGACCCACATACGCACACCGTTTTACGTGATATGGTTCCGTGTTTTTCGGTTAATTCCGTTCGTATAATGAAATCCACGTTAAAAAGCTATTTTTACTCGGATTTTATCTTTGCAACAAATCCAATCCTGATACTACCCAGGGCCCAAACATGGAAGCAATGACAACCTCGTCAGGGACCGCCGCAGTCTGACAAAAAACCGGGTTATGTGTCAAACATAACCCGGTTTTCTGTCTTTTCGGGGCCAATTGATCCATTACACTGATACGATATCTGCAAGTTTGGTCAGGAACTCTTCCCGATGGAACGGCTTGTAGAGGAAACCCTTTGCACCCAGAGCATTGGACTGTGCAACCATTTCATCGTAGGCCAATGAGGATACAAACAGGATTTTAGCGGCCGGCCATTTTTCCAATAACCTGCGAGCAGTCTCCAACCCATCCATCCCCGGCATAACGATGTCCATTGTGACGACATCCGGCTGAATATCAGGGTAGGTCTTGAGCGCCTCCTCCCCGCTTCTGCAAAATTGAGCGATTTCCCACCCACTGTTTTCCAGCATCTTACTCATACTGGCATACACCACACGGGAGTCATCTACAATCATCAGCTTCTTACTCATAGTTCTTTCTCCTCTCCTTCGTGTTTGGCACTGATTGCAGTCATAGGCAGAGGTGCGTATCCGAGCTCCAGCCAACCATACGGACAGCAGAATTGGGTACATGTTTGGAAGGGAACAGCCTCTGAACGAACCTTATGTCCAAAAATAGGGCAACAAAATTTTGCGGTCACCCCTGTTACGCGAAAGATTTCAGCCACAATATGGCCGCAGAGCACATTGAAGTATTCCACTGCATAATCAGCAACATCCTCCAGGGTAGGCGACTCTTCCATCATATTTTTTGCCAAGTTGAAAAAAAAGAGGTAATTGCTAGTCAATGTAATCCGGGAGTGGTAACCGCCGTACAATGTAGTCTGAACTTGACAGCCTCCCGTTTCCGCAGGAGGGTTCTCATCCAGGACTGGCCGCAGTTCCAACTGTCCGACATGTCGGGTCACCTCGCATGCAACCCGCTCCATGATGCGGGAAAGCTCAGAAGCAAGCGGGACTCTCTCCGCCATATTGTATATTCACCTCCCTTTTGCTTGAAAAACAACTACCGCAGTCACTGATAATATAAAATCAGCGCAGTTGAATTCCTTTTTTTGAGAGATGCACATTGCATTGTGTTTCCAGGTCGGAAACGGTAATGGTATCTGAGCCAATGCTGATTTTCGCCTTCGGATAAACCACTTGGCAGCATAGCCGACACTGGCTTAGGTCAAATCGTTCCTCACGCAGCAGCTTAAGCCGCCTGCGCATAGCGTCCAATTTCAGGCCGGTTGTGGCGTAACGCAGTCTGAAATTAGAAATCTTTGCGCTGATTTCTTTTGAGGGCTCCTGCTGCTCCAGATATTCCAAACTTCGCTCTAATTCCTTGTGTTCCTTCTTCATCTGTTCCAAGGATCGCTCCAAATCCGTTGCTTCTATAAGCGCAAAAGAGCGCTGTCCAAGTGCAATCTCAGTCAATACCCCCGAGCGGGCCCCAATCACATTTACGTCAACTCGGTCAACCGCTGTTAGCAGGCCCCCAATAACGGTACCGCGCCCACTTACAATGCGGATAGCGCCATCGCTGTAAAGCTGTGCATTTATGGCACAATCCGCCAAGATTGCAGTACCTGCATATACGACGCAGTTTTCCAGATAAGCTGCTCTTACAGTTCGACCGCTTTTAATCATTGCGGAGTTATCGCCCAGTACCCCCTTGGTAATGATTATATCACCGCCAGCCTCCACAATGGCCCCCTCGACAGCTCCGTCAACTGTTACGGTTCCGGTGGTATGAACGGAAAAACCAGCGCAAATATCTCCACGAATGATAATATCTCCAACGAAATCCAAATTTCCCGTGCTGTAATCCACATTTTTCTCCACCACTAGGGTAGGACGAATGCGAAAGACACCCTGTTCAAAAATGAGATTTCCGCTGGTCAGCGCTACCAGATGCTGCCCATCCTCACTGACGCCCGTGTTTTGCCCTTGTGGAACATGCGGCGTCTGCCCAGCACGGCTTTGGATGACATTTCCCGCGATATCCACTCCGCTTGTTCCGGGAGAAGGAGGAATGATGTCACAGATCACATCGCCTTCATGGATAATGTTTGTATAACTGCTGGAACGATAGTCCACCAGTCCCTGCGCTCCCTCTTGAGGCGCAGTCTGCGGCGGCTCCCGAGGTACTAGTTCCACAATCCGCCCGTCATCTCCGGGGATGGGAGCAAGTCCATAGGCGACTACACTCAACTGAAAGTACTCCGGACTATCCGCAAGCTGCTGCAGCCGCTCGTGATCTATCCCGAATAAGACGCCTGCTTCGCAAACAGAATGCTCAAGGCGATCCAAGGAGGCTGGTTTGCCGCCGCCGGTCGGCGGAAAGAGAAACAGCCATGCCACCATTTTGTTTTCTGATAGAAACACACATGGCAGAGCATCCATCGTGGTCTGGGCATCCGCTCCGCGCTCCCAAAAACGCTGCTTTGCCAAGTTCATCAATTTCAGCTTAATCTGGGTAAGCGCCGTTTTGCTTTCCTCATCGTTCAGAAGCTGCCTGCCGTTCCGGCCATCCTCCAGTGGCAGGTTCAGAACATAGTCAAATGCATTCACTCCAACTTGAATGTCGTTCCACTCACTCCACAGCGCATAGAGCAAACTGTTGGTCGGTGTATTTACACTGTGACCCGCCTTTTTCTGGGGAGCAGCTGGGGCTTGCTCCGTGGAGGGGGCAGACAGGTGCCCCGTGGGCAACACTGCTTCCTGTAACACATCCTGCGCATCCTGCGCCTGCTCCCCTCCGCCGCCATACAGCCGCATAACCAGCCGGTGCAGGAAGCTGCCTCCATCGCCGTGACCGTTCCCCTCGACGGGCACCCTCTGGCAGTCCATATCTTTCAACATCTTTCAACTCCTTTCCGTAAAATTGTATATCCTTATAGAATTTATCGGCTCTACACCTAGAATGTTAATACTTTCCTTAACACATCTTATAAGAAATATTCAGCCCCTATCTGATGCCAGGCCGGGCTGGGCCGCGCCGTGGCGCGGTGCATCCATCACAGCCTTACAGGCGTAAATAACCTGTGTAGTCACATCGCCGTCATAGCGCGCCTGATATAGGCTAAGCATCGGTTTTTTATGCTCGGCGGGCAGAACCACATATTTGGCCGGCAGCCGGGTGAGGGCCAGCGCCTTCACATCCGCCACACAGCGGGGACAGGGGCACAGGCCAAACATTTTGACATAGCGCTCCGCCTTCTCCTCCACCAGTCCGAGCATAACATTCACCCACTCCGCCCCGTCCGGAAGTCCCTGCTCCACCGGCTTCTGCTCCTGCATAGGACTGGCCTTGGGAGGCATTGGGGCGGAGGGGGGCAGGGGCTCCGCCGGGTCATCGGGCCGTTCCGGTTCCTCCGGCGGCTCTGCCGCGGGCTGGGCCGCATGTTCCTCCCCCGCTTCTTCCGCCCGTTCCAATGCCCTCTCCTGGGCCTGCTCTTCCTCCAGCTCCTTTTCCAGCGCGCTCCGAATGGTTTCCGATAATGCCTCGCTATTGGTGCGGGCCACCTCCACAATCGGCGGCAGGATGGGACGCTCCCGGGGCGGCGGGGGAGGCGTGGGCCCGGCCTGTGGCTCCTCCGTCCGCTCTGTCCCCGCCGCCGGGCGCTGCTCCGGCGCCTCCGGCGCCTCTCCCCCCGACAGCAGGTTGAGCACATGGGCGGTCTTGCTGCTCCGGCTCCCCTTTTTCCCGGCCATTACCGCACCTCCCCATCTGTCCGGCGTCCGCCGTGCGGTATAAAGCCGCCCGCGATCTCCTCGCACAGCGCCTCAAAGTCCAGAGACGGCTTGGAGCGCGGCGCATAGTCCAGAACACTGACCCCGTGGGCAGGGGACTCCGCCACAGAAACGCTGCCGCGGATTTTGCTCTGGAATACTCTGGTATCCAGTTGTGCGGCAATCTGCTCCGCCATTTCCAGCACCTCCCGGTTCAGAGTGAGCCGGGCGCTGAACTTGTTCAGCAGGATACCCAATACCCGCAGCCGGGAATTGTAATAACTGCGGACGCTCTCGATCGTCTCCTTGATCTGGGAAACCCCCAGCAGGCTCAGGATCTCCGGCGACATGGGGATAATCAAGCTGTCCGTAGCTACATATGCATTTACCGTCAGCAGACTGAGGGCCGGCGGTGTATCAATGATGATATAGTCGTACTGATCTTCTACCTTGGACAGGGCGGTTTTGAGCAGGAATTCCCGTCCCGGCCGGTTAAACTCCAGCTCCGCGCCGGACAGCAGAATGTTGGACGGAAGGATGTCGCAGGTATCTGTCCGTACAATGGCCTGCTCCGGCTCCGCCTGCCCCCGGAATACGTCATAAATGGTGGTGCAATGCTCAATATCCAGCCCCAGACTGAACCCCAGGCTCCCCTGCGGGTCCATATCCACACCTAATACGGCGGCGCCGCGGCGGTGCAGGCCGGTCAACAGCGCGGCAGCGGTCGTCGTCTTTCCGACGCCGCCCTTCTGGTTCGTAATCGCAATCACGGTGGTCGCCATGTCCCCTGTACCCCTTTCACCCATCTCCGGCCGGAGCAGAGCAGGTTTTCGCACCTTTTCGTCAGAAAAATCGAAATCCTCTCTTAATTTTCCCTTTGGCCGGACGATAACATAATACAGAGTATTGGGGCCTATCAACACACCCATTTTACTCAGAAAGCCAATGGTTGTCAATCAAGCCATATTTTCATGTTGCACGTTGAAAGGAGTGGGCAGCATGGCATCTATCTCCAGCCTTATGAGCAGTGGTTCCTCTTCCAGCATCTATGGGAGCCGAAACAGCAACATCATTTCCGGCCTGGCCAGCGGAATGGACACCGAGGCCATGATCGAGGGCATGGTACAGGGGTACCAGCAGAAAATTACACAGTTGGGGCAGGACCGTACCATGCTCCAGTGGCAGCAGTCCGCCTATCAGAGCATCTCCGACAAGCTGGTGGAGTTTTCCCGCAAGTATATGTCCTACAACTCCCCCGCCACCAACCTGTTCAGCGCCAGCTTCTTCAACAACGCGATCCTCACCTCCGCCAACGGGACCTATGCCGATCTGGTGAGCGCCACCGGCAAGAGCAGCAGCACCATTGTGCTCAACGCCGTGGCACAACTGGCCGAGGCCGCCCGGTATACCCATGACGCCTCCGGGCTGGACACGTCCCTTGGAAAGGGCGAGCCGGTCAAGCTGGGCGAAAAACAGCCGCTGAGCACCATGAGCGGCTCCCTTACTTTGGAGTATGGCAACAAGAAGGTCACGCTGGACTTCGGAGAGTTGGAGTTGTTCAACAAGGCCGACGGCACTCTGGACACTGCCAAATTCCAAACGGCCCTCCAGGACAAGCTGAAGGAGCAGAAGATTACCACCAGCAGCGGCGACCAGGTGAGCGCCGATACCCTCATTGATGTCAAGGTGGACAGCAACGGCACCGTTACCCTTAGCGACAAGAAAGGTGCTGGCAACAACGTCCACTTCAGCGGTGCCACCGGAGATCTTAAAAATCTGGTCACTTCTGCCGATGCCGAGGGCACCTCCAGCTTTACTCTGAGCACTACCGAGAAGGTGGTGAAGGAAGACGCCACCAAAGCGGAATACCTCTCTGGTAAGAGCTTTACCGTCACCCTCAACGGCCAGACCAAGACCTTTACTTTGGGCGAGATTGATCCCTCAAAGGGCAATCTCCATGAGCAGGTCAAGCAGAACCTCCAGGAAGGTCTGGACAAGGCCTTCGGTAAGGGCAAGATAACGGTCGATATGGATACTACTGGCCCCGGAGAGCGCTCCTTCTCCTTCAGCGTCAGCAATGGAGACACTTTCCGCATCACCTCCCCTGTCGGCGAGGTGCTCGGCCTGGGTGAGAATGGTGTGACCTCCTATGTGGACACTGGCAAAACCTTGGGCGATCTGCTGGGGCGGACGAGCGACGGTGCGGGCTTGAATGGCCTGACCGGCGGCGAGTTGGCCAAAGCCATTGGTGATGTGACTGAGATAAAGGACAAGGACGGCAAGGTGACCTCCCGTGTGGATTCCGAAGGCAATACCGTAGACGAGCAGGGTTACCGTCTGGACAAGGACGGCAAGCGCTTTCAGGAGTACGAGCTCACCGTTAACGGCGTTTCCATTGGCAAATACAACAAGGACACCGCCCTGGAGACTGTGCTCAATGATATCAACAGCAACACCGAGGCCGGAGTCAGCGTCAGCTTTTCCAAGACCACCAACCAGTTTGTCTTTACCGCCAAGGAAACCGGCGCAGGCGGACGGGTTGAGATTGGCGGGGAGTTGGGTGAACGGCTGTTCGGTAAAGTCGATGTAACTGATAAGGATCACTACACTGCTGGGCAGGACGCAAAATTCACCGCCACCATCAACGGCCAGAAGATGGAGTTCTCCCGCAGCTCCAACACCTTTGATTTGGATGGCATGTCCATCACCTTAAACGGCACATTTGAGGTGAAAGATGGAGAAACCCCGGTCACCTTCTCCAGTAAGACCGACACGGACAAGATCATTGACGTGGTCAAGACCATGGTGGAGGACTACAACGCCATTGTGTCCGAGGTCAAAAAGGCCTACTCCGACATGCCTCTGGAGAAGTCAGACGGCTCCCGGTACAAGCCCCTGACTGACGAGGATAAGGCGGACATGACCGAGAGCGAGATCAAGGCCTACGAGGAGAAAGCAAAAACCGGCATCCTGTTTATGGACCGGGACCTCTCCTCCCTGTACAGTGCCCTGCGCTCCGCAGTGGCCCCCGGCGGCTCCGACGGCTCCTTCCTCCGCTCCATCGGCATCAAAACCAGCTATGAGGACGGCCTGACCACCCTTTCGCTGGATGAAAACGCGCTCCGCGAGGCCCTGGAACAAAACCCGGACCAGGTCAAGGATGCGTTTACCAAGAGCAAGGAAAACGGCGCCGCCAGCGACGGCCTGATGGCCTCCATCCAGAAGGTGACGGACCGCTATGCGGCCACTACCGGCGCAACAAAGGGCATTCTCATTGAAAAGGCCGGCTCCAAATACTCCCCCTCTGCCGCTCTGAATAACACTCTTTTGGAGCAGATGAAGGACATCGACAAGCAGGTGGATAAGTGGCAGTCCAAAATGTCGGACAAGGTGGACTATTACACCAACAAATTCACCCAGTTGGAAATGCTGATTGCGCAGATGAACTCCCAGAGTTCCAGTCTCGCGGGAATGATGGGCGGCTATTAACGCCGCCGCCGTTCCGGAAAGGAACATGATACATATGGATATGCGGGGTTACCAGCGTTACCGTGAGGACTCCTTAAATACCATGACCCAGGGTGAGCTGCTTTTGCTGCTCTACGACGAACTGATCAAGCGGCTGACCCAGGCGGAATTGAGCCTGGGTCAGGAGAATTACGAGGTATTCGAGGGAGCGGTCGGCCGCAGCGTCGATATCATCCATTATCTGGACGACACCCTTGACCGCCAGTTCCCCATCAGCGCCAATTTGAGCCGGCTATACGAGTACTTTTGCTATGAGCTCAGCCGGGTCGTCTCGGGGCGCAACGCCAAGGAGCTGGCCCGTGTGAAGGAAATGGCCTCAGAGCTGCGGGACAGCTTCCGGCAGGCGGAAAAAAGCGCCGCCACTTCTCCGCAGGAGGGCGTATAAATGCTGACGGAACAACAGCTCACTTCGGTGTTGGCCACGGAGCGCCGCATCTATGCGGCGCTCTCCGAGGTGCTTGAGCTGACGGGAGAGCTCTCCACCTCCATACAGCGGGGGGATTCTGTCTCCGTTCAGCTCTTTCTCCAGCTCCGGCAGGAGCCGATCAACCAATTGCGGGAATACCAGACCAACCTGGCGCAGCAGTGCCGCATCCTTCCGGCGGAAGACCGGAAGGAGCTGGAGGGGCTTTTGTCCGGGCAGGCCCCGGCGGCCAGTCCCGCTGCCCACCCCCTCCAGGAGCAGCTTCAGCGCAACCGCGCCCTCTGGACCAGGGTTGTCCAGGCCGACCGGGCCGCCAGCGGCCGCCTGTGCGGAAAGGATTCCTTTTACGATTCCTAGCCCCGACCGTTTTTTACTGGTGCATGGAGATCCGCCACAGCGGCGCACCCGAGCTGCGGCTGGATGAGAGCTCATCCAAAATGAGCTGCGGCTCCCAGGCGGCCAGACTCCGCTCCCTGCTGTTCGGGTCTGCCACCAGTACACGGCCTTCCAGGGTCACGCCCCGCAGGATAATAAAGTGGCCCCGCTCGGTGAAATGGCCACGGGTCATCAGCGCAACAAAAATGTGTCCGGATGCCAGTTGCTGCACCAGAGCATCGGCGGAGGCCGCCTCATAGGCCTCTGCTTCCAGTCCGATGGCGGACGCAGTTCCCTCCACAATGGACAGATAGGAACCGCTGCCAGGGGCGCAGTACCCCTGCTGATAGGCCCAGTCGGCCATGGCCCCGGGGTCGGTTTCTTCCCCAGTCAGGCTGGAGGCCAGCATGGCCATCGCCGTGGGCCCGCAGCCGTAGCCGCGGATCGGATCATTACCGAAGGTCTGGCTGGCCCAGGGTTCCTCTCCCTGGTTGTAGTAAACCAGATCCACGACTCCGCCGGTCAGATACTCCCGCCCGTCCCGGGTGACAAACTCCGTGACCTTGCTCTCCTCTGCCGGAGGAACCTCCTCAATGGCGGGCGGGCCGGCCAGTTGATTCACCATTTCATCTTCCCCCGGTCGGGAAAGCAGCTCCTGCAAATTGCTGTGTAGTGCCTCCCCGAAGTCCGAGACACGCTGCATCAATCCTGCCACGGGGGCCGTGAGCCGCTGGAACAGCTCCGGCGCAGCAAAGCGGCAAACCAGCAGCTCCACCCCACCAATACAGAGGAGGGCCAACAAAACAAGAAGTATTATATTTCGCCTTTTATGCGGTCTGTTTTTCGTACCGGACATAAGAGTACCTCAAAATTTTTATTATATAATATTTTCTTTATTATAGCAATTTTTTCTTTTATTGTATACAGGCAAAAGGAGTCCACATGCCGCAAATTCGGTTAGAGCGGGTCAGCAAGTATTACCCGCAGGATAAAAAGCAAATGGCCGCTGTGCAGGAAATCAATCTGACGGTCGAGCAGGGTGAATTCCTCTTTCTCACAGGCAGCAGCGGCGCGGGAAAAAGTACGCTGCTCCAGCTCATATCCGGGGATCTTCGCCCTACCTCCGGGGCCGTCTTTCTGGATGATATCAACCTGACGCGGCTTTCCAGGCTTCGCCGCGACCGCCTGCGCCTGGTTTTCGGCCGCGTACCTCAGCTCTCACAGCTCATGCGGAAACGGACCATCTCCGAAAATTTATCCGCAGTCGCCATGCTGACGCAGAGCCGGAAGCTCCCGCCTATACAAACCCGGATTCAGAAGACTTTGGCTATGGTCGGCCTGCCTGATGTGGGAGCGCGTTACCCAGTGGAGCTATCCTATGGGGAGTGCCGCCGGGTGGAACTGGCCCGCGCGATTATCAACAGCCCGTCCATTTTGCTTCTGGATGAGCTGACCGCGAACCTGGACGAGGACACGATCTGGGATATTCTGCATTTGCTCTGTGAGATAAACCGCCATGGTACTACCATTATCATGGCAACCCATGCAAAGGAGTTTGTGAATCTGCTTCGGAAACGGGTCATTACACTGGTGGATGGCCAGATCTGGGGCGATGTGCAAAAAGGGCGGTATGGAGATATTGTATAGCCTGCCGCCGACTATGTTAGGAGAGGTGTATTGCAAATATGCGCAACATGGAAAAAAATCTTAAAATTAGAATGCGGCTTTTAATTGTATTCTTAATTACCATCCTGATCGCGTTGGCCTTGACATTCCTTTCAATCAGACAGACCATCAAAATCCTGAAGGACTATACATCCATCCTCACAGGTCCCATTGCCATTACCAATGCCGTCCAGAGCAGTGAAACGGAGGTCAATTCGATTGCCCGTCAGCTTAGGGACATGGCGCTGTCCGGGTATGATACCTCAATCATTGATGAGATTCAGGCCTCCGTGGATTCGATCGAGAAGTCGATCTCCACGATTCAGACCCTCTATACAGATTCCGACGGCGTCGCCCAGACTTATATTCAGTCTGTACGTGAATGGGAAAATGCCTTTGAGGATATCCATACCGCCCTTCAAGCGGATAATCTTGAGGAGGCACGTCGGCTAATCGAAACACAATGCACTCCGAAGCTGAATCAGGCCGTAAGTGACGGGAATACGCTCATTCGTGAAGTCCAGAACGACCTCGATGCTCACATCGACTCTACACAGGCAAGTGTGAGCCGCAGCCAGATTGTTCTCTTTATTATGGCCATCCTGGTTGTTGCCATTGGTATACTCTTGAACCTGCGCGCCATTCGGAATATTACCCGTCCCCTCCAGGAGGCGGAGCAGGCTGTTGTCGCTTTCAGCCAGGGCGATCTCTCGGTGGAGCTGACCTATGAGGCATCTAATGAGATCGGAACCATCTGTGATGCGGTCCGCACCTCCCAGGATATTCTTGGCAGAGTCATTGAAGATATTGTTCAGATCACCAAAGGACTTGCCGACGGCGATCTGACGGTGGAAAGCCATGAGGAATACCCCGGCCAGCTCATGCCCGTCAAGACAAATATTGAGTATCTCCTCCAGAACCTGAACGCCACCATGTCGGAGATTCTCAACGCCTCCGATCAGGTATCCGCCGGGGCGGAGCAGGTGTCCGTCGGTTCCCAGTCCCTGGCCCAGGGCGCTACGGAGCAGGCCAGCGCCGTCCAGGAGCTCTCCGCCACCATCAATGAGATTGATACCTCCGCTCAGAACAGCGCCGAGACGGCTAAAATTGCCAAGGAAAAGTCTGACCAGGCTGCCGGACAAGTGCAGATCAGCAATGACCGCATGCGGGAGCTCAGCCAGGCGATGGACGACATCTATTCCGGCCAGAGGGATATTGGTCAGATCATCGACACCATCGAAAACATTGCCTTCCAGACCAACATCCTGGCGCTGAACGCGGCGGTAGAGGCAGCACGCGCGGGCAGCGCAGGCAAGGGCTTCGCGGTGGTAGCCGACGAGGTGCGCAGTCTTGCCTCCAAATCGGACCAGGCAGCCAAGCAGTCCAAGGCCATTATCGAGTCATCTCTGTCCCATGTGGAGCGCGGCAAGGCTCTGGCGGAGGAGGTAAACTCCAGCATGCAGCAAACTGTCGCCTCCGCCTCCGAGGCAATTTCCTATATGGAAAAGGTTGCAGACAACGCAATTTCGGAGTCTCAGTCCATTGAGCAGCTGACCACCGGTGTGGATCAGATCTCCGCCGTGGTTCAGACCAACTCGGCGACCAGCGAGGAGTCCGCCGCAGCCAGCGAGGAGCTCTCCTCCCAGGCAGTCATGATGAAGCAGCTCATTCAAAAATTCAAGCTGAAGTCAGAGGCTGACTCCGCCTCTGCCCCCCTTTCTCCCGCCGCGGACAGCCAGGCCTCCCTCTCAGCCGCAGGCACCGCCGCCAACCCGTTCAGCAAATACTGATTGATCAGAAGTGCAGGAGGCCACCTCAGCCCATACTGAGGCGGCTTCCCGCCTTTTTCCCCAAACATATAGCTTGCGAAGGGAGATGCCGTCCAGAATGCCGATTCACTCCGATCCGACTAAAATGGAAGAAGGAGAGCTCATCTATGCGCTTGATATAGGTACACGCAGCGTCATCGGGATGCTGGGAGCCCTGGAGCAGGGACGGATACGCATACTAGCCCTGGAAAAGCAGCCGCACGCCAGACGTGCCATGCTGGACGGTCAGATCGAGGATATTGACCAGGTTGCCGGCGCTGTCTCCCTTGTGACACACCGCCTGGAAGAAGCCTCCGGCCGAAGGCTTACCCGCGCCTGCGTGGCAGCCGCGGGCCGGGCTCTGCGTACCGAGTTGGGCCGCAGCACCTTGGAGCTTTCGGCCCCCGAGGCCTTGGGCCATGAGCGTATCCACCAGCTCGAAGCCACCGCCGTGGCAAATGCGGAACAAGCGCTGTCCACCGACGGCCCGGAGGAACAGCGGTTCTTCCTGGTGGGCTACACTCCCACGCAGTTCTGGCTGGACCACTATCCGCTGACCACCCTTCTGGGGCATACCGGCCAGCATCTGGAGGCCGCCGTGGTCGCTACCTTTCTCCCCAGCGAGGTGGTGGACTCCCTCTACGCGGTCATGCAGAAGGCCGGCCTGGAGGTGGCCAGCATGACCCTGGAGCCCATCGCGGCTCTAAATGCCGCGATTCCGGCGGATCTCCGTCTTCTCAACCTGGCCCTGGTGGACATCGGGGCTGGTACGTCGGACATCGCCGTATGCAGGGACGGCAGCGTGGTGGGGTATACTATGGCTACCGTAGCAGGCGACGAAATCACGGAAGCCCTGATGCGGGCATGCCTGGTGGACTTCCCCACGGCCGAGGCCATGAAGCTGGAGCTGGGCCGCAGTAAAAGTGTGAGCTTTACCGATATTCTGGGGTTGGAGCAGACCTTGCCGGCGGAGGAGCTCTTTTCTCTCCTGGACGGCCCCATCCAGGCTCTGGCCGATGAGATCGCACAGCGCATCTGCCAGGTCAATGGAGGTCCTCCCTCCGCCGTCTTTTTGGCCGGCGGGGGGAGCAAGCTCCCCACCCTCTGCGCCCGGGTGGCCGCGGCCCTCGGCATAGATGCCAAACGCGCAGCGCTGGCAGGAGGTTATTTTCAGTCCAGCGCCTACTCCGATACCTTCGCGCTGTCTGATCCGGAATATACCACCCCTCTCGGTATCGCTGTCTCTGCCGGCCTCGGCCTTATCAGCGACAGTTATCAGGTGCTGCTCAACGGGAGCCCCGCCAAGCTCTTCCGCAGCGGGAGCCTTACGGTGCTGGAGCTGCTGATGATGAATGGGTACCGCTATTCCGATCTCATCGGCCGCAGCGGCAAAAGCCTGCTGCTTCGGATAGACGGAAGGCGCAATGTGTTCTATGGCTCCCCCGCCATCCCCGCCCAACTCGCCATCAACGGTGCGGAAGCCGCCCCTTCTGCACTGATTCATGCCGGCGACCGTATCCACTTTACCCCTGCCCAGCCTGGCAAAGACTGTGTCATGACCGCCGCAGAGCTCTGTACCAAGCTGCGGTGCAAGGCCGTTCAGCGTGAAGGGCGCCTCTTGGAGGGGCATACGGTGCTGCAGTCGGGGGATTGTCTGGAGCGCATGGATGCACCGCCGGCGCCTTCTCCTCTCCCGGCCCGGGAGGCGCCGGCCCAGGCTTCCGTCCCGCCCCAACGGCATGTCTTTCTCAACGGCCAGCCCCTTACGCTCTCCCCGAAGCCGGACGGAAGCCCCTACCGGCTCCTGGATCTGCTGGAGCGGTCCGGGCTGGACTTCCAACATCTGGACCGCCCTGTGCTCACGCAGATCAACGGCGTGGACAGTCCGTTTCAGCAACTACTCGCGGAAGGTGACAAGATTGAAATTCGATACCAGCCCTGAGCGTTCCAGAGGCCGGCGGCTTTTGCCGTTTCTGCTGCCGCCGCTTCTGCTCTCTGCCTGCGGCGGCAAGGATGTCCCGCCGGAGCAGTACTCCAGTAATGATACTGCACTCCCCGCCCTGACCTCCACCCTCTCTTCCGAAAACATTCAATTTTCCCACAAGGAGGGCAGTGAGGATCAGCCTGACTCCTACGTCTACTCCGGTCTGTCCTCCATGACCGATACCCTGGCCAGTTATGTCCAAGCCTTGGAGGAGGACGGCTGCTCTCCGATTGACACCAACGGCGTTGTAAAGGAGCTCCCCGATTTCTCTGTCTCCAGCGGCTCGGTATCTATGGGCAAGGATACCGGCGATGGCGGTGTATTTCAGCTCCAAATTGCCTGGGAAGGGGACACCTGTACCATCACCCCCGTCTATGCGGCCGAGCTGCGCATTACCCAGCCCAGTGTGCAGGCTCTCACCGTCTCCGAGGCTATCCAGCGTTTAAAAAGCTGTACTCCCGCCCTTCTCGGGCTCTCGGGTGCCTCCATGGATGAATACGAGGTCTATGCGGAGGAAGGACTTGTCCTGGTCGATTCCTCCCCCTGTCTCCAGCTTAACGTGTATTCCAGTACCCCCCGTCAGTATCGGGGCTGCTATCTGATGACCGTTGATGGCGCTCACCTTTATCAGCTTGACCGTGACGCGTCTCAGGTTACGGAACTGACACCTTATTCAAATACGGCCGTGAAATGACGCTTGGAAAACAGTTGCCGGTCCAATAAGCCGGCCAAACGAGAGCGCCGCCTATTCTTATAATAGGCGGCGCTTTTCCATGTTCACAGTTCACACAGTCTGCCCCAGCGCTTTCTGCCGTTTGCCCCTGGCTCTTTCCCCTCTACATATTAGTCCATCACCATTCATAGCTTTTTATGGAGGTGATTTTGTGAAAGCTACCAATTTTATTGTGACGGAGCGGCGGCTCTCCACGGAACAATTTCCTGATCTTTCTCTCATCCGGCGGGCTGTGACCTTATGGCTTAGAAATGCACTATACAGACGGCTTTAAGCCCATATTTCAGAATCATAATACGATTACCCGAAATACCTTTTATAGGAAGAGCGTCTCAAGGGTATTCTGCCGTTGAGTACGGATGCCTTCCGGGGAGGTGTAACCTATCCTTTGTGCGATTTATACCCGGCTGAGCAAAGAAGACGAGGACAAATACAAAACGGAATCCGAGAGCATCCAGAATCAGAAATCCCTGCTTGTTGCGTACGCAGTGGAGCGGGGGTGGGACATCTACCACATCTACTGCGACGAGGACTACTCCGGCGCCGACCGCCTGCGGCCCGACTTCAACCGGATGATTCAAGCGGCCAAGGAGAAACAGTTTCAGATTATCCTCTGCAAAAGCCAATCCCGCTTTACCCGGGATATGGAGTTGGTGGAGAAATACATCCACGGCCTGTTTCCCATCTGGGGCATCCGGTTCATCGCCATAGCCGACAATGCCGACACGGAGGTAAAGGGCAACAAAAAGGCCAGGCAGATCAACGGCCTGGTCAACGAGTGGTATTTGGAGGACCTGTCCGAAAATATCCGCATGGTTTTTGACATGAAGCGGCGGCAGGGGCGGTACATCGGCGGATTTCCCATCTACGGCTATCAAAAAGACCCGAAGGATCACAACCATCTCATTATTGAGCCGGAGGCTGCCCAGGTGGTTCGGCAAATCTTCCGATGGTCCCTGGAGGGCCACGGCAAGCAGGAGATCGCCAAACTGCTCAATGACCAGGGCATCCCAAATCCCACCCGCTACAAGGCGGAACACGGCTGGGCCAGCGGTCACCCGGTGTCCAACAGCCATGGTCTGTGGAACAAGACCACCATCTGGCGCATCCTCCGCAACGAGATGTATACCGGGGTTATGCTCCAAGGGCGGCGGAAAAAGGTGAGCTACAAGTCCAAGGCTCTGATTGACATGCCCAAAGAACAGTGGTTTCGGGTGGAGGGCACCCATGAGGCTATCATTGACCGGGAGCTGTTTCAGACTGTCCAGCGCGGACTGGACCTGCGCTCCAAAACGGACGGCACCGGGGAGGTCCACCTGCTGTCCGGTCTGGTCAAGTGCATGGACTGCGGCAGCACCATGAGCAAGACCACCAACTGCCAGCGCGGCCGGCCCAGGGTGTCCTATCTCCGCTGCAAGCTGTACGCCGACAGCGGAAGAGAAAAGCTCTGCACCCGCCATTCCATTCGACTGGACCAACTGATTGAGCTGGTATCTGAGCGAATCCGCCACTATGTCCAAAGCTGCTATAAACTGAAAGAACTGGAGCTTCCACCACCGCCGGACACCCGCAGAGATGCATTGGAACAGGAACAGAAGTCCCTGACCACACAGTTGGAAAGGCGGAGTCAGGCGCTGAAAAATTTATATCTGGATCGAGTATCCGGCATTCTCAGTGAGGGACAATTCGTGGAGCTGAACCAGGACTTCCTGGCCGAAAAAAGCCGCCTGGAGCGGCGGCTGGCACAGATTGACATAGAACTGGGGGAGCGGGCAGAGCCGGTGGAACAGGCCGCTTTGATGGAGAGGGCCCGGGAATTGCTGAAGCTGGAGACCATTCCGCGGGAGTTGGTAGTCGCCCTCATTGAGAAAATCGAGATTGGGGAGAAAGACCGGGAAACCGGAAAGCAGGAGATCCGAATTACCTGGAAGTTTTGAATTTGCAGGCGCATCCCCCAGGGCGTGACGCCCTGTAAAACTGTCCTAGTGCTGCTCTCTCCCACGTCGTGGAGCCAAAATATCCGGGGTTGGTGGAGCGCTACGTCAATCTGGGCGACTGCTACGACCGGGCTGGGCTCCAGCCCCTGCGCCAGGAGCTGATGGGCTGTATGAAGGGCTACAAGGCCTGCTATCAGCGGGCCTACCGCTGTCTGACGGCGGCGGCCCAGATCGGGGAGGATCTCCGCTCCCTGCTGCTCACCCCGGCGCTGGAGGCCAAAATGGCCAAACGGGCCCGGGGCATTCTCTCCCGGGAGGTCAAGAAGGGGGACGGCGAGGCCGGCCGGGCGGTACAGCGCTTCCTGGGCGGCGTCACGTGGAAGGGGGTATTGTGCCAGTTTGAGACGGTAGACGCCCTGTGTAAGCGGGTCTATGAGCTGGCCGACACCTATGGGCTGGCCCACTCCATGCTCACCCACCTGGCCGCCGGGGCGCTGGCGGCGGGCCACGATGTCATCGTCTGTCCCTCCCCCCTGTTCCCCGACCGGATGGAGCACCTGCTCATACCCGGCCTCTCCCTGGCCTTTGTCAGCGCCTCCCCCTCCCTCCCCTATCCCAAACGCCCCTACCGCCGCATCCGGCTGGACGCCATGGCGGACGCGGAGCTGCTGCGCCGCAACAAGGCCCGGCTCAAGTTCTCCCGCAAGGTCTCCGCCGCCCTGGTGGAGGAGGCAGTGGACTCTCTGGCCCAGGCCAAGGCCATGCACGACGAGCTGGAGGGCCTCTACAACCCCCACGTGGACTTCGACCGGGTCTACCAGACGGCCCAGGCCATCACCGACGAGCTCACCGCCCGCCTGTAACCAAAAGGAGAGGCTGCCGCGGATGCGGCAGCCTCTCCTGCTGTTTGGGATAGGATTGGGGGGATTAAGCCTGAGGGCCGGCCTTGTGGTGCATGGCCACGGGCTTGACGTTGAAGTTGGAGCGGTACTCGGTCTCGTGCCAGAAGATGTCCTCGGCCACCAGGCACTCGGGGTTGAGCTCCACCCCGTCCAGAATGATCTCCCTGAACTTCTTGTACCCGGCACGGTCGATCAGGTGACCGCCGTGGAGGTACTCGGGCTTGTAGTCCATGACCCAGGCGGAGAACTTCTGCCAGTTCTTGAGCACGCCCAGAATCACGTCCTCGGTGGCCCAGTTGAGGAACATCTTGCCGGTGCGGGGGGTCTGGCGACCGGTGCGGCCGCCCAGGATCACCCGGTAGAACTTGGTCTCCTGGCGGGTCCAGGCGGAGGTGGGACAGGCCTTGACGCACTCGCCGCAGCCCACGCAGCAGCAGGGGTCCTTCTCGATCTTGCCGGTGCCCTCGTTGAGGGAGAGCACCCGGGTGGCGCCGTGCTCACAGGCGCGGACACAGGCGCCGCAGCCGATGCACCGCTCGGGGTGGTAGGTCATGCGGGCCACGCCGATGATGCCGAAGTCGCACAGGTGGGCCTTGTTGCAGTCGTTGGGGCAGCCGGCGATATTGATTTTGATATGGTAATGGCTGGGGAAGATGATGGGCTCGATCTTCCGGGCCAGCTCGAAGGTGTTGCAGTTGCCGCAGATGCAGTGGTAGTTGCCCACGCAGGCGGTGATGTTGCGGGCGCCGATGGTGGGGTAGCCGGCCTTGGGGTCCCAGGGCTGGGGCTCGTGGGCCACGGTGTCCATGTTGACGCCGCACAGCTCGGCGTCCACCTCTTTGATGTACTGCTCCAGATACTCGTTCACCGCGGGGATGTTCTCATACTTGATGCCGGTGATGTCGAAGGTCTGGCGGGTGCCGAAGTGGAAGTTGCCGTCGCCCCAGGTGTTGGCGATGTGCTCCACATAGCTGAGATACTTGGCGTCCACCATACCGCCGGGCACGCGCATCTGGAGCATGAACTCGCCGGGCACCTTGGACTGCCGGAAGCAGTTCAGGCGCATCTTCTTGACATTGATATCATGATTCATCCTTCACACGCTCCTTCCTCAGTCCACCAGATCCCGGGCCACCGTGTAGGGGAACACGGGGCCGTCCAGGCACACGTATACCTCGTCGATGCGGCAGTGGCCGCACTTGCCCACGGCGCAGGACATCTTGCGCTCGAAGCTCATCCACACCTTTTCGGCATCCACGCCGTGGTTCATCAGCTCCAGGCCGGTGAACTTCATCATAGGAGGGGGGCCCACCACCACAACGGCGTAGTCGCCGTCGAAGGAGTCGAGGGGGATCTCCTTGACAAAGGTGGTGACCAGGCCGGTGCGCCAGCCCTCCTTCGCGTCGTTGTCCAGGGCGTAGATGGTGGAGAATTTCTCCTTCCAGGCCTCCAGCTCGCTGTGGAACACAATGCCGTCCTCATTCTTGAAGCCGGAGATGAGGTGCACGGACTTGGCAAAGCCGGGGTCTGCCGCCAGCATGTTGAGCATGGAGCGGACGGGGGCCAGGCCGGTGCCGCCGGTGATGACCACCAGGTGCTTGCCCCGGAACTGCTCCACGGGCCAGCCCCTGCCGTAGGGGCCGCGGAGGAAGAGGGTATCCCCCGCCTCCTTCTCAAAGATCACGTTGGTGACCTTGCCCACGGAGCGGATGGTGAACTCCAGCCACCCGTCGCCCTGGGCGGACACGGAGATAGGGGCCTCGCCGATCATGGGGATGGAGAGCTGCATGAACTGGCCGTGGGCGGGCTTGGCGTCGGTGGCCACGCGGAAGGTCCACTCATGGCGGCTCTCTTTCTTCACGCTCAGGATTTCACAGGCCTGAGGCTGAACCGGATTCGTCATTTCGTTCCCCTCCTTCTTACTGCTGGGCCAGGCCGGCCTTGATCTCGTTCACGGCGGCGTTGACCTTGTTGACGGTGGCGGAAATGGAGATGAGCTCCGGGCAGCGGTGGGTGCAGCGGCCGCAGCCCACGCACATGTGGCCCTCGCCGAAGCGGGCCTTGTAGTTGTGGAACTTGTGGAGCAGCTTGTAGCGCATCCGCTCGCCGGCAGTGGAGCGGAACTCCCTCTGGCCGGCCATCTGGTCGAAGCCGGCGATCTGGCAGGAGGCGGTGACGCGGCGGCGCTCGCCCACCTCGGGGTTGTCGCCGTAGATGACGTCGCGGGTGGTGAAGCAGGTGCAGGTGGAGCAGGCCACGGTGCAGGCGCCGCAGGAGATGCAGCGGCCGTCAAACTCCTTCCACATGGGATGGCTCTTGAGGGCCAGGCGCACCGCCTTGTCGTCCAGATCGGGGACGGTGACCTTCAGCTCGTTCTCCTCCACAAAGGCGGGGGTGTAGCCGGCCTGGGGCATCCCCTCGAAGTAGGGGGCGAACGTCTCGTCGGTCACCTGAACCTGCACGCCCTCGTCGGAGAACTTCAGGGCCAGGGAGTAGTCGTCGGTCTTGTTGGTGCCCATGGACACGCAGAAGCAGGTGTCGTCGCCGCCGTTGCACTCCATTAGGGCGAATTTGACCTTCTCCCGCATCCGCTCATAATAGAGATCCGTATAGCCGCCGTTGCCCGCGTAGATCTTCGCCTGCACATGCTGGGCGTTGATGTCGCAGGGGCGGGCCAGAATCAGGATGGGCTTCTTGGGGCCCTTGCTGGCGCGGTACTCATCCTCGGTGAAGTAGAAGATGGCCTGCTGGATGGGGGTGAGAACCTCCTTGGCCGGGTAATCGGACTTGACCTGCCACACGATGTCCTCATAGTGCTCTACTTCCGCGTACTTGATGACATCCGTATCCGAGTAGCGGCCCTGCTTGGGGAAGCGCTTCGGGGCATAGACGCTGTAGTTCTGTTTGAGCGCCTGCAAAACGGCCTCTGCCTGTACGGCGTTCAGCGAGTAACCCATGCTGAATCCCTCCTAATTGAGTTAAGTTCTCCTTAAACATACCACCCGGGCCGCGGCGGTGAAAACTTTTAAATTGTTATGCTGCTATAATTATTTTTTATTTCTCCGGCAAAAGGGCTCGAAATTGCCAAACTTTTAACGAATTTCCCCGTTCTGTTGGATAAGACGTGCCCAAAATTTTTGCAGGCGACATGGCGTGACCGTAAAAAGCGCAGCCGCTTTGCGGCTGCGCTTTTTACGGTGTCCACAGGGCCCGGGAAGTCTCCCGCAGCTCCGCCTCAAAGGCACTGTTCTTCCGCCAGAGGAAGGTGAACTCATGGGAAATCTGGAAGTCCGTGAGGGCTACCTGGCAGAGCGAGCCCTCGGCCAGCTCCTTCTCCACCGCCTTGCGGTAGAGGAAGGTGATGCCGCAGTCGGCCTTGACCAGCTCCTTGATGACGAACAGGTCGCTGATTTCCACAATGTGGCGGAAATCGCCCACGTGGTGGTTGCGCTCCTCCAGCACCCGCTCCAATACATCCCGGGAGCCGGAGCCCTGGTTGCGCAGGATGAGGTTCTCCCCGAACAGGGCGCTGAGGGGCCGGGGGGCCGCCTGGGCCAGGGGGTGGGCCGCCGCGCACACGCAGACATAGGGCTCCTGGGACCAGATGATGTAGTCGTACTCGCTCTTGCGGAAGTAGCCCTCCACCACGGCGAAGTCCAGCTCGCCGTCATTGATCATCCGCAGCAGGATCTGGGTGTTTTCCACCAGCATGTGGACATCCACGCGGGGATTGCGCTTCATATAGGCGGCCAGCCGCTCCGGCAGCAGGTATTCCCCGATGGTCAGGGTGGCCCCGAAGCGGATGGAGCGCCGCCCCAGGCGCAGATCCTTCACATCCCGTTTCAGCTTCTCCTCGTCGTGGAGCATGCACAGCGCGGCATTGCGCAGCAGCTCCCCCTCCTCGGTCAGCGCGAGGCGCTTGTTTTGATAGGAGAACAGCTTGACGCCGTAGTAGCTCTGGAGATACTGGATATGCTGGGTCACCGCGGGCTGGGTGATGTTCAGCTCCTCCGCCGCCCGCGTGTAGTTCCGGTGGCGGCACACCGCCAGAAAGGTATCCATCCGAAAATCAAGCATCGCAGTTTTCCCCCTTTCCCCCAGTATACTCCAAGAAAGGCCGGGGGAAAAGGGGCTATTTTGCGCGCAGCCCCTCGGGCCCCCGCAGACGCCAGCCCATGCCGCCCATGACCCCCTCCGGCAGCTCTGCCTCGTAGCGGTTCAGCCACCGGGAGAGAACGCACAGCAGCGCCCACACCCCGGCCTGGACGGATTCCGCCCCCTCCAGGTAGTTCCGCAGGGTATCCACCCGGTGCAGCGCGCGGTACATATCCCTCGCCATCTGAAGGCGGGGGACCTTGCACCGGCGGACCAGCCGGGTATAAAACCGCGCTTCGTCCATCTCCTCCTGCCGCCCCCACTCCAAAATCCACCGGATATACCAATAGCCCTTCCGGGTCCGGCTGATGCCCAGATAGTGCAGCAGCGCCGCCGCCTGATTTTCCTCTGGAATTTTAGCACAATACGACATGATTTCCCTCCTATAAACCTTTAAATGATTTGTTTCTTTTATTTTAAGCTTTATAAATACTCATTCTTTTAAAAATATATAATATAAGGGCTTAATTCGTCAAGATTAAGCAGTAAAATAATTCAATAAGAGGAGGTGATCACATGGAGACAATCGAGGAGTTTGAAGCGTTCGTGCGTGACCGTGTGGTCGCCCTTCATATGGGTCTGCCCCAAAAGATTTCTGCTCGTAAATTAAGCTATGCCATCGGGCAGAGCGCCGGCTATATCAATAAAATTGAAACCGGGCAATCTCTGCCCTCCCTCAGCGGGCTTTATTATATCTGCAAATACTTCGGCATTACACCCAAAGAGTTTTTCGACGATGGACAGCGGGCCCCTGAAAAACTCCGGCATCTCATGGATGAATTGGTACAGTTGAGCGATGCGCAGTTAGAGGCGGTAACGGCCGTGGTGGAGAACATGCGGAAGCCCTGAGTGATTTGTCGAACAGTCTTGCAATATATTTATATTTAACTTTCATTTTGAGCGCGGTCCCGGCGGCAATCCGCCGGTTGGCCGCGCCCTTTTTCGTAGGGGCTGACGTCCCAGGGCAGCCTCTCTTGCCCCCCATTGGGACATTCACTGTCCATCGGCCTACACCTGTAGGGGCGGCCTTTATGGCCGCCCGCGGGCGACCACAAGGGTCGCCCCTACGCCGTTATGCGTTGGGACGGGCGTCCCCCTAGCGTAGGGGCCGACGCCCCAGGGCGGCCTCTCTTGCCCCTTCGGGGCAATTCACCTTCTGCCCACATCGGCCCGTCTTGTGCCGAGCTGACGCACCTTCCATGTTGCCCTTTTTGACAACTGCTTTCTTGTTATGCCTCCGGCGGGCCCCTCGGTGGTTCCCTCCTCGCGGCAAAGCCGCTGCGGCCTACGCTACAAACGTGCCACTGGCACGTTTGCTTTACGCTGCGGTTTCGATTTCCCCCCTTCCCGGCCCCCATCCCCCTTAAAACGACCAATCAGGGGGGCTACGGCCCCCCTATTGGATGTACCCCCCGGAGCTGCTCGATCGGCGGCTTTCCGGCGGCGGGGGCTTACTCCGTAACGCCCCCGCCGCACCGGCTTGTATGCGGGGTGGCTGGAACGTAGGGGCGGGGCTTGTCCCCGCCCGCGGGCG
>NZ_JH417810.1:0-9116 GCF_000239295.1 Flavonifractor plautii ATCC 29863 | reverse complement strand
CCGCCCCTACGGATGGCATGAGCCGCCTTTTCTGCATTTTATTTAACGTTAAATTGCAAAATTCGGCGCAGCTCCCCTTGTTTCCCGGCCAGAGCGGTTTCTCCGGCCGGGCGTTTTTCTCCCATTGACAGAATCCTTGCAGGGCTCTTATAATGGCGGTGACAAACAGCCCAAAAACTGCAAGGAAGGGAGGCCGTCTTTTGAAACAGCTTCTGGCGCCCCTGGTGGGGGATGCCTCGCCGGTGACGGTGATTGGTCTCTGTAAAAACGCGGGCAAAACCACCGCTATGCGCCGCTTGATGGCGGAGCTGGGGGAGGAGTGCCTGGGCCTGACCTCGGTGGGCCGGGACGGGGAGTGCACCGACCTGGTGACGGGCACGGAAAAGCCCGATCTGTACCTGAAAAAAGGCGATCTGTTCGCCACGGCGCGGGGTATGCTCACCCTGTGCGACGCCACGCTGGAGGTGGTGGACCTCACCGACGTGATGACCCCCCTGGGGCCGGTGGCGGTGTTCCGCACCCTGTCCGACGGATATGTGCAGCTTGCCGGGCCGTCGGCGGCCGGGCAGCTCCCCCCGCTGACCCGCCGCTTTCAGGAGCTGGGCGCCCAGCGGGTGCTCATCGACGGGGCCGCCGGGCGCAAGAGTCTGGCGGGGGCCGGCGTGGAGGGGGTGGCCCTGCTGTGCACCGGCGCGTCCCTGGACCGGGACATGGAGCTGGTGGTGGCGGAGACCGCCCACACCTGCTGGCTCTTTGCCCGCAAACGGCCGGAAAGCACCGCCCTCTGCGCCGCCCTGGACGGCCAGGAGGCCCGCTTCGCCCTGTTTACCCCGGAGGGGGCGCCGGTGGAGCTGCCCCTGGAGGAGAGCGGCGCCCCCAAGTGGAACAAGCTGCCCCGGCGGCCCCTGGTGCTCTGGGCGGCGGGGGGCATTATGGACCCCCTGCTGAAAACCCTGGCCCGGCGGGGCGCCCCCACCACCCTGGTGGCGGCGGACGCCACCCACGTGCTGGCCGGACGGGCGGCGCTGGACCTGTTTCTGCGCAACGGCGGCGAGCTGCGGGTGCGCAGGGAGCTGACCATCGCAGCCGTGGGGGCCAACCCCTGGTCGGCCTACGGCTGGCATTTTGAACCGGACAAATTCGTCCGCGCCCTCCGGGAGGTCATCGACCTGCCGGTGGTGAACGTGAAGGAGGACTGAGCATGGAACTGACCCATGAACTGCGGGAGAACGCGGGACTCCAGTGGGTGCTGGAGCGCCTGAGTCCCCTGTCGCCCTTCGGCAAGCAGGCCGCCCGCACCCCCCGGTGGTACGGCCCCGGCGAGGAGGCCGCTCTGGAGGAGGAGCTGGACAACGTGGCCCTGGCCATGGAGCTGTGGGCCGCCGGCGGCACCGCCCCCCAGGCGGCGGAGAGCTGCGGCTGCGAGGCTCCCCGCGTGAACCCCGCCGACCTCAAGGACGCGGCGGCGGCCCTGCGGGGCGTGACCCGCTGCCTGCCCCTGTTTCACGACATCCGCGGCTCCTTCGACCGGGAGCCCGGTACCCCCTTCGACCTGGTGGAGCTCTTCGAGATCAAGCACTTCCTGGTCACCATGGAGCAGGTCACCGACGCCTACGCCAAAATGCCGGCGCTGGCGGGCATAGCCTTCCCGCCCCTGACGGAGGCCATGGCACTGATGGACCCGGAGGGGCGGCGGCTGCCCACCTTCTCCATCGTCAATTCCTACCACAACGACCTGGCCCCCCTGCGGGTGGAGAAGGCCAAGCTGGAGAAGGCCATCCGCATGACCCAGGAGGACAAGCGCGGCCCCCTGCTGGAGAAGCGCCGGGTGCTGGCCGTACAGGAGGATCAGCTGGAGCTGGAGGTGCGGAGCATGCTCACGGGCAGGCTCATGGCGTGGAAGGCGGAATTCCTGGCCAACATGGAGGCCCTGGGCCACCTGGATCTGATCGCGGCCAAGGGCAAGCTGGCCCTGCGTTACCACTGTGTCCGCCCCTCCCTCAGCGCCGATAAATCCATCGCCCTGCGTGAAGTCGTTCACCCCCAGGTGGCGGAGGATCTGGCGGAGCGGGGAGAGCAGTTCACCTCGCTGGATTTGGAACTGCGCCCCGGATGCACCGTCATCACCGGAGCCAACATGGGCGGCAAGACGGTGTCCCTGCGCTCCACCGTGCTCTCCCTGCTTTTGTGCCAGTGCGGCTTCTTCGTATTCGCCAAGTCCGCCTCCCTGCCCCTGTTCCACCGGGTGGATCTCATTCTGGCCGACAGCGGCCCGGGGGCCGGCGGCCTGTCCTCCTTCGGCAAGGAGGTCCACCTGCTGGACACCCTGCTGCGCCAGACCAGGGACTGCTTTTTCTTCGTGGCCATGGACGAGTTCGCCCGGGGCACCAACCCCCAGGAGGGCGCGGCCCTGGCCCGGGCGCTGGTGCGGTATCTGGGCACCCTGGACTGTGTGGCCCTCATGACCACCCACTACGACGGCGTGTCCGACGTGGCCGGGGCCCACTATCAGGTGGCCGGCCTGGTGCGGGACATCCAGGGAGACGAGGGGGACGACCCCCGCAAGCGCATCGCCCGGCGGATGGACTACCACCTGCTGCCCGCCCCGCCGGGAGCCCCCTGCCCCCGGGACGCCCTTCGGGTGTGCCGCCTGCTCAAGCTGGACGACGCCCTGATGGACCTGTTTCAGGCCGATCTATAACGGCCGGTTTTGTACGCTGGAATGGGGGTTTTTCTCCATTCCAGCGTACTTTGAAGCGCGGAATTAAATTTTCGTAAAAATAGTTGACAAATTTAACTCTCTGGGGTATAGTGTTGTTGTCAAAAATGAATAATACGCATGGATAGAGGCGCGGAGCGCAAGGTAGCGGGACAATGACAAGGGCAGGCGAGCCCGATGTGTCACGTGAATGTCCGCTCCGCCGAAGGGGGATGTGAATCGTACAGCCCTCCCCCTGAGCCGTGGGCCCAGTGCTTGCGGATTGTCATGAAGTAACATGAAGCGCTATTTGTGTCTGACGGAAGCCCCAGGGCTCCCGCAGATGCAAATAGTGTTTTTTTGTGCATGAAGCGCTATCACGTCTAGGAGGGTCCCATATCTTCACAGGCGAGGTAGTGTTATTTTTTCGAGGAGGCGTGTTATGGAAAAGCTTATCATCACCGCAGCCATCTGCGGCGCGGAGGTCACCAAGAAGCACAACCCCGCGGTGCCCTACACCGTGGAGGAGATGGTGCGGGAGGCCAAGAGCGCTTTTGAGGCGGGCGCGGCGGTCATCCACGTCCATGTCCGCGAGGACGACGGCACCCCCACCCAGGACCGTGAGCGGTTCCGCGTGGTGCTGGACGCCATCAAGGAGGCCTGCCCCGGCGTGATCCTGATTCCCTCCACCGGCGGCGCGGTCGGCATGACCGCAGAGGAGCGGCTCCAGCCCACCGAGCTGTTCCCCGAGATGGCCACTCTGGACTGCGGCACCTGCAACTTCGGCGACGACGTGTTTACCAACGACATGCCCACCATGCGGGCCTTCGGCAAGCGCATGATGGAGAACCACATCAAGCCCGAGTATGAGTGCTTCGAGATCGGCCACCTGGACACCGTGGTGAACATGGCCAACAAGGGCGAGGTCCCCGGCGCCCCCATGCAGTTCAATTTTGTGCTGGGCGTCTCCGGCTGCACTCCCGCCACGGTGGGCAACCTGGATTACTTAGTCAAGCAGATCCCCGCCGGTTCCACCTGGACCGTCACCGGCGTCGGCCGGGGCGCGTGGCCCATGGTGGCCGCGGGCATCGTCATGGGCGGCAATGTCCGTGTGGGCTTCGAAGATAACATCTACCTGGAGAAGGGCCACAAGGCCGCCTCCAACGGCGAGCTGGTGGAGAAGGTCGTACGCCTGGCCAAGGAGCTGGGCCGTGAGATCGCCACCCCCGACGAGGCCCGAAAGATCCTGTCCCTGGCATAATCTTTGTTGTTCCAATCTCCCCAACCATACATCGTTACCCCAAACTCCCCAACCAAACCAAGAACGAAACAGGAGGAACTTTCTATGCAGAAGAAAGGCAACAAGTACGGCACTCACCGCGTCATCGAGCCCCAGGGCTTGCTGACCCAGGCGGCCAAGAAGATCGACAACACCATGGAGTGCTGGTCCAACGAGATCCTGTGCGACGTGTCCGCGCTGAATATCGACTCCGCCTCCTTCACCCAGATCTATGAGGCCTGCGGGAAGGACCTGGGCAAGACCGAGCAGATGATCCTGGACATTGTCAACGAGCGTGGCAAGATGCAGAACCCTGTCACCGGCTCCGGCGGCATGTTTATCGGCACCGTCAAGGAGATCGGCGAGGATCTGCAGGGCAAGATCGACCTGAAGGTGGGCGACAAGATCGCATCTCTGGTTTCCCTGTCCCTGACTCCTCTGAAGATCAACAAGATCAAGGCCATCCACCCCGAGATCGACCGCGTGGACGTGGAGGCCCAGGCCATCCTGTTCGAGTCCGGCCTGTACGCCAAGCTGCCCGACGACATGAGCGAGGAGCTGGCCCTGGCCGCCCTGGACGTGGCCGGCGCTCCCGCCCAGACCGCCAAGCTGGTCAAGCCCGGCGACTCCGTGCTGATCCTGGGCGGCGCAGGCAAGGGCGGCATGATGTGCTGCTACGAGGCCATGAAGCGCGTCGGCCCCACCGGCAACGTGGTGGCCCTGGTCATCTGCCAGGAGGACGCCGACCTGCTTAAGAGCATGAACCTGTGCCACCACGCCATCGTGGGCTCCGCCACCAACCCCACCGAGGTGCTGGAGAAGTCCCTGGCCGTCAACGGCGGCAAGGAGTACGACGTGTCCATCCTGATCGTCAATGTTCCCGCCTGTGAGATGGCCGCCATTCTGCCCGTCCGCGACAACGGCACCGTCTACTTCTTCTCCATGGCCACCGACTTCGCCAAGGCGGCGCTGGGCGCTGAGGGCTGCGGCAAGGATGTCACCATGATTGTCGGCAACGGCTACACCAAGGATCACGCCGAGATCACCCTCTCCGAGCTGCGTGAGAATGCCCAGCTCAAGGAGTACTTCGAGAAGAAGTACCTGTAATTGAACCACTGTCCCAATCATCTGTGACATTTCCGCTCCTGTGCGGCTCTGCCGCAGGCGGACCGGGGGACTCTCTCCTCCCCAACCCTTCCCCCCCGCCGCTGTCTCCGCCGCACGGCCCGCGGTTTCCATGTCTCCCCAATCTGATTTAGAAAGGATGACCTTGTTTATGGTAGAGTCCCGCCGTAAAATCCTGTTCCCCAACGTCACCGACGAGGAGTGGAACGACTGGCACTGGCAGGTCAAGAACCGCATCGAGACCCTGGAGGACCTGAAGAAGTACATTGAGCTGACTCCCGAGGAAGAGGAAGGCGTCAAGGCCTGCCTGGGCACCCTGCGCATGGCCATCACCCCCTACTACCTGTCCCTGATTCAGCCCGGCGATCCCCACGATCCCGTCCGGCTGCAGGCCATCCCCACCGCCAAGGAGCTGCATCAGGCCGACTCCGACCTGCTGGACCCCCTGCACGAGGATGAGGACTCCCCCGCTCCCGGCCTGACCCACCGCTATCCCGACCGCTGCCTGCTGCTGATCACCGACCAGTGCTCCATGTACTGCCGCCACTGCACCCGCCGCCGCTTCGCCGGCCAGAACGACGCCGGCCTGCCCGTGGATCAGGTCGACCAGGCCATCGAGTACATCCGCAATACGCCCCAGATCCGCGACGTGCTGCTGTCCGGCGGCGACGCCCTGCTGGTGAGCGACGAGCGCCTGGAGTACATCATCTCCAAGCTGCGCGAGATCCCCCACGTGGAGATCGTCCGCATCGGCTCCCGCACCCCCGTCGTGCTGCCCCAGCGCATCACTCCCGCACTGTGCAACATGCTGAAGAAGTATCACCCCGTGTGGCTGAACACCCACTTCAACCACCCCAACGAGATCACCCCCGAGTCCGCCAAGGCCTGTGCCATGCTGGCCGACGCCGGTATCCCCCTGGGCAACCAGAGCGTGCTGCTGGCCGGCATCAACGACTGTGTTTTCACCATGAAGAAGCTGGTCAACGAGCTGGTCAAGATCCGCGTGCGCCCCTACTACATCTATCAGTGCGACCTGTCCATGGGCCTGGAGCACTTCCGCACCCCCGTCAGCAAGGGCATCGAGATCATCGAAGGCCTGCGCGGCCACACCTCCGGCTTCTGCGTGCCCACCTTCGTGGTGGACGCCCCGGGCGGCGGCGGCAAGACTCCTGTCATGCCCCAGTACATCATCTCCCAGACCCCCAAGAAGGTCATCCTGCGCAACTACGAGGGCGTCATCACCACCTACACCGAGCCCGAGCACTACACCGACTGCCAGTGCGACTACTGCACCGGCAAGAAGAAGAAGGAGCTCATGGGTGTGGCCGGCCTGGAGCGCGGCCAGGCGCTGTCCATGGAGCCCGCCAACCTGGAGCGGCATAAGCGCTCCCATCACGAGGAATAATCGGGGAATATTCCCAAGCGGGCCGCTGCTTTGACAGCGGTCCGCTTCCCCCTGCTTTTGACTGAAACCGAGAATGGAAGTGATTATTGTTGGAATCCAAGCTGAATCTTGATTTCAAGCTGGTGGAGCAGGCCCGGGCCCACGCCGCCCGCGTGGCCGACGACACCCAGCGCTTTATCGACGGTTGCACCACCGTGGCTGTCGAGCGCACCATCTGCCGCCTGCTGGGCATTGACGGTGTGGACGCCTCCGATGTCCCCCTGCCCAGCGTCGTGGTGGACCACCTGATGGACAAGGGCGCGCTGCCCCAGGGCGCCGCCTTCTGGATCGGCAACGCCATGGTGGAGACCGGCAAGGGTCCCCAGGCCATCGCCGAGGACGTGGCCGCCGACAAGCTGGAGCTGACCGAGCTGCCCGTCCACAGCGAGGCGGACATCCACGCCGCCCTGGCTCCCATCGTGGAGGAGAGCCTGGCCAAGATCCGCGCCCGCCGCAAGCGCCGCGAGGACTTCATTGCCGCCCACGGCGGCGAGAAGCAGGGCCCCTGGGTCTACCTGATCGTGGCTACCGGCAACATCTATGAGGATGTGGTGCAGGCCACCGCCGCCGCCCGCCAGGGCGCCGACGTCATCGCCGTCATCCGCACCACCGGCCAGTCCCTGCTGGACTACGTGCCCTACGGCGCCACCACCGAGGGCTTCGGCGGCACCTACGCCACCCAGGAGAACTTCCGCCTGATGCGTGAGGCCATGGACAAGGTGGGCGAGGAGCTGGGCCGCTACATCCGCGTGTGCAACTACTGCTCCGGCCTGTGCATGCCTGAGATCGCCGCCATGGGCGCCTTCGAGGGCCTGGACGTCATGCTGAACGACGCCCTGTACGGCATCCTGTTCCGCGACATCAACATGCAGCGCACCCTGGTGGACCAGTCCTTCTCCCGCGCCATCAACGCCTATGCGGGCGTGGTCATCAACACCGGTGAGGACAACTACCTGACCACCGCCGACGCGGTGGAGGAGGCCCACACCGTGCTGGCCTCCCAGTTCCTCAACGAGGCCTTCGCCCTGCGGGCCGGCCTGCCCGAGGAGCAGCAGGGTCTGGGCCACGCCTTCGAGATCGACCCCGATGTGGAGAACGGCTTCCTGTATGAGCTGGCGCAGGCCGAGATGGCCCGCGAGATCTTCCCCAAGGCGCCCCTGAAGTACATGCCCCCCACGAAGTTCATGACCGGCAATATCTTCCGCGGCCAGGTGCAGGACGCCCTGTTCAACATGGTGACTATCCTGACCGGTCAGAAGATCCACCTGCTGGGCATGATGACCGAGGCCATCCACACCCCCTTCCTGTCCGACCGCTTCCTGGCCATTCAGAACGCCCAGTACATCTTCCGCACCATGCACGACCTGGGCAGCGAGATTGTCTTCAAGGACGGCGGCATCATGCAGAACCGCGCCGCCGACGTTCTGAAGAAGGCCACCGATCTGCTGGCCCAGATCGAGCAGCTCGGCATCTTCGAGACCCTGGAGCGGGGCATCTTTGCCGACATCAAGCGCCCCCGCGACGGCGGCAAGGGCCTGGACGGCGTTGTCAACAAGGCTGCTGGGTACTTCAACCCCTTCCTTGAGCCCATGATGAAAGGGGGTGCCGGCAAATGAGCTCCGGACTGTATCAGATTCGCGATAAAAACCTCGACACAACCCTGGACCTGACCCGCCTGAAGCCCTATGGCGACACCATGAACGACGGCAAGGTTCAGACCTCCTTCACCCTGCCGGTGAAGGACGACGACAAGGGCGCAGCCGCGGCCGTCATGCTGGCCCAGAAGATGGGCCTGGCCGACCCCAACGTGGCCCTGCGCCAGAAGCTGGACGAGAACTTCACCTTCTACGTGGTCTACGGCTCCCTGACCCACTCCATCAACTATAATGAGATCGTGGTGCAGACCGTCACCGACGAGACCATGGACATGCACGAGAACGACGAGTTCCTCAAGGAGCGCCTGGGCCGCAAGATGGTGGTCATCGGCGCCTCCACCGGCACCGACGCCCACACCGTGGGCATCGACGCCATCATGAACCGCAAGGGCTTCGCCGGCCACTACGGCCTGGAGCGCTACGACATGACCGAGGCGTACAACCTGGGCTCCCAGGTGCCCAACGAGGAGTTCCTGCGCAAAGCCGCCGAGGTCAACGCCGACGTGCTGCTGGTCTCCCAGACCGTCACCCAGAAGGACGTGCACATCCAGAACCTGACCGAGCTCATCGAGCTGGCCGAGGCCGAGGGTGTCCGCGACAAGTATATCTTCTGCTGCGGCGGCGCCCGCATCACCCACGCCCTGGCCAAGGAGCTGGGCTATGACGCCGGCTTCGGCGCGGGCACCTACGCCGACGACGTGGCCACCTTCTGCTCCAAGGAGCTGGTCCGCCGCCTGGGCAAGTAAGACGTATTCTCCTCTCTTTCCTCTTTTTCCCAAGCGCACAGCCGCCGGAACTTTACAGTTCCGGCGGCTGTGCCTATCGAACTTATTTCGATAGGCACAGGCACTTTTCAGAATGAATTCATTCTGAAAAGTGGTTTGATCCAACGCGAACGGCCCAGGCCGGTCTCTC
>NZ_JH417809.1:3925-12500 GCF_000239295.1 Flavonifractor plautii ATCC 29863 | reverse complement strand
CGCACAGCGCCGGATGAAATGGAGCGGACTTTGTCCCGACGCCGTTTCACGTGAAACAATCAGCCCAGCCACTCCATGAGGGACTGGTAGGCCTCCAGGGGGTTGTAGTCCTGTCGCTGCTGGCCGGTGAGCCCATCGGCCACCGTACCCAGTACCCCCTCCATGCCGCCCGCTCCAGCCAGAGCGGCCTCGGCGGCGGCCGCCGCATCCCGGGCATCGGAGTAGCGCCCGTCGTTGTATAGGGCGCGAATTTGGTTCAAATAGCAGAGCGCCTCCAGCTGCACCAGGGCGGCCTCGCCGTCGGAGGCGCTTTCCGCGTCCTCCAGCGCTTCCTGGAGCTGGGCCACCTGCTGGCTCAGGGCCTCGTTTTCCACCTTGAGGGTTTCGTTTTCCTGGAGAATGTTCTCCAGGGACTGGGTGGCCGAGTCGGAGGTCTGCTCCAGCTTGTCCATGGCCTCCTGGTTGGCCCGCTGCTGCATGAAGTAGGACATCAGCAGCAGGAGAAAAGCCGCTGCAAAGAGGATGACCAGATAGAGCAGCACCGAGCTGCGCTTGTGGGGCCGCTCATGCTCCGCCTCGTGCTGGAGGCGGCTGCGCTCCTGCTTGTCGGAATCAGTGCTCAAAGGGAAACCCCTCCTTTCCCGGCGGAGGGAAGCTGCTCCAGCAGCTCCAGCAGAGTGTTCAAGTCCTCTGGATTGTAGTATTCCAGCTCAATTTTTCCCTTTTTCCGGCCGTTGATGATGTGAACCTTGCGGCCAAAGCGGGTAGCCAGGGTCTTTTCCGCCTCCCGCAGATAAATGGACAGGTCAGGGCCGGCGGCGGACTTGGGCTCCGCAGCTTCTCTGGGTTCCGCAGTCAACCGCTTGGTCAGAGCTTCGGTCTGCCGGACGGAGAGCTCCTCCGCAATGACCTTCTGCGCCAGCTTTTTCTGTAGCTCCCCGCTGGGCACGGCCAGGATGGCCCTGGCGTGGCCGGCGGAGAGCTTGCCCTCCTCCAGCAGCAGGTGTACCGGGTCGGGAAGGGTCAGCAGCCGCAGGGCGTTGGCAACGGCGGGGCGGGACTTGCCCACCCGCTGGGCCACCTCCTCCTGGGTGAGACCGTATTCGCTCATGAGCACCTTGTAGCCGTTGGCCTCTTCAATCGGGTTCAGATCCTCCCGCTGGAGGTTCTCAATGAGGCCGAGCTCCATCACCTTGCGGTCGTCGGCCTCGATGATGACGGCGGGGATTTCGCTCAGGCCCGCCAGCTTGGCGGCCCGCCAGCGGCGCTCCCCGGCGATGATCTGGTAGTAGCCCGACGAGAGCCGGCGGACGGTGAGGGGTTGAATGATCCCGTGGATGCGGATAGAGTCGGCCAAATCCTGGAGGCTTTCCTCGTCAAACCGCTTCCGGGGCTGCTTGAGCCCCGGTTCCACCTGGGAGATGGGGAGGGAGAGGGAGCCCCCCTCCTGGGACTGGAGGGCGGCGTCCCCCAGCAGTGCGCCCAGGCCCTTGCCCAGGCCGCGTTCCAATGCCATAGGTCAATCCTTCCTTTCCACACGGGTGACGGCGTATTGATTGTCCTCCAGCAGCTCCTGGGCCAGGGCATCGTAGGCCTCCGCGCCCCGGGAGAGGGCGTCATAGGCGGATACCGGCTTGCCAAAGCTGGGGGCCTCGGACAGGCGGACGTTACGGGGGATCACCGTGGCGTACACCTGGCCGGGGAAGTGGCGTTTGACCTCCTCCGCCACCTGCATGGAGAGATTGGTACGGCCGTCGTACATGGTGAGTACCACCCCCTCCAGGGCAATTTTGGGGTTGAGGGATCGCTTGACAATGCGAATGGTGGAGAGAAGGTCGCTGAGCCCCTCCAGGGCGTAGTACTCACATTGCACCGGTACCAGCACGGTATCCGCTGCGCACAGGGCGTTCAGGGTCAGCAGTTCCAGAGAGGGTGGACAGTCAATGAAGATGTAGTCATAGTGTTCCGCCACCTGCTCCAAGGCGTTTTTCAGTCGGTACTCCCGCTGCTCCAGGGCGATCATCTCAATGGTGGCCCCCGCCAGCGCCTTGTTGGAGGGGAGCACATCGCCGTAGGAGGTGGAGGAGATGGCCTTGGCGGTCTCCGTCCCGTTGAGAAGCACGTCATAGATGTTGGGCGAGGTGGTCTTGTCTACGCCGAAGCCGGAAGTGGTGTTGGCCTGGGGGTCAAAATCGCACACCAGCACCCGGCAGCCCTGATTTTTTAGAGCCGCCGCCAGGTTGACACAGGTGGTAGTCTTTCCCACGCCGCCCTTTTGATTCACAATCGCAATGGTCTTTGCCATAGCACACCTGCCTTTTTGGGTCGTTGCAAAGGGTCAGGTTCTATTATATAGCGGCGGTAGACGTAATTCAACTGAAATTCGCACTGTTTCACGTGAAACAGGAAAAAAAAGAGGATGGAGCTGTTTCACGTGAAACAGCCCCATCCTTTCAGAAAAACCGCCATGGCCTCCGCGTACGGCGCGCCTCTACTTGGGAATAGTGATGGTCAGCAAGATGGAGTCCTCCGTCTCCTGGCGCTTGCAGTTGGCCTGTACGCCCGCGCTCTTCATCATGGACAGTCCCCGAGTCACGGTGTTGAGAAACAGCCGCACATCCTTAATTACAAAGGTTGGTTTTTTGCGGGCGGGCTTGTCTGCCGGATGAAGCAGGGCTTCCACATACTCCTCCGTCCGGGCCACAGTAAGCCCCTGCTCTGCCACATGCCGGGCGGCCATGCGCTGGAGCTCCGGCTCCTCCAGGCGGAGCAGCGCCCGGGCGTGGCGCTCGGTGCAGCCGCGCTCCCGCAGCAGAGTGAGGACATCAGGCGGGAGGCGGAGCAGGCGCAGCTTGTTGGCCACCGCTGACTGGGACTTGCCGATGCGGCGGGCCGCCTCCTCCTGAGACAGATGGTAGGTCTCGATCAGCTTGGCCAGAGCGGTGGCCTCCTCCACAAAGTTGAGATCCCGCCGCTGAAGGTTCTCCACCAGGGCCAGCAAAGAAGAGCCCTGGCTGTCCACGCTGACCAGAATGCAGGGCACCTCGGTGAGACCGGCCATGCGGGAGGCCCGCAGGCGGCGCTCCCCGGAAATCAGCTCGTAGCCGCCGTTCTTGGACCGGCGGACGGACAGAGGCTGGAGTACGCCAAGCTCCTGAATGCTGGCGGCCAGCTCCTCCAGGCCCTCCCGGGAAAAGCAGGTGCGGGGCTGGTCCGGATTGGGGGAAATGGCGGCAATGGGGAGAAACAGCACTTTGGTGCTCTCAAACAGTCCTTTTCGACGCAGTAAGGACATCGGAAAGCCTCCTTTGCGGTAGAATATTGACTAACCATATATTACCATATTTTGGCGCAAAAAAAGCCGAATGCCGTCGATTGGGAAATATTTTCCAAAATGACAGAAAGCTTCGTGCGCACAGGGCGTACCGCGAAACGACGCAAAGGCTCAGGCGCATGAAGTGGTTGCGTATGTGGGCCGTACCGACCCACGCGCTGTCATCCCATGGCCGTGCCGCTGTTAAGCGGCACAGGGCTAATTTTGCTCTGCTCCTGCACAGCAAAAAAGCCCGCCCGGCATTTAGGTCCGGGCGGGCGGAGAATCAGGGCTGTAAGAAGCCCTTTCCAAAGATTTCACTGGAGTTGGCTACAATCAGAAAAGCATGGGGATCAATCTTTTTCAGGTAGCGGCGCAGAAGCACGGCCTGCCCCCTGGTGAGGACGGTGAGCACCACGTGGTGCTCTGCGTGGGTATAAGCGCCCTGGGCCTGCCATACGGTGGCGCCCCGGCCCAGGGTATGGGTAATATAGTCGCACACATGCTCCGGGTCGTAGGAGATGACGAAAAAGGCCTTGCGCCGGTTGAAGGACTCAATGGCGCTGTCCACCAGCACCGACTTGAGGGCCAGGCCCAGCAGGGAGCACAGTCCCGCCGTGATGTCAAAGACAAAGAGGGCGGCCGCCGCGATAACCACGTCGGAGAGGAGCAGGGCACGCCCTACGTCCAGGCCGGTGTATTTTTTGAGAATCATGGCGGCGATATCGGTGCCGCCGGAGGAGGCGTCTATGTTGAAAAGGATGGCGGAGCCCAGGGCGGGGAGGATCACCGCGAAGAACAGCTCCAGCATGAGCTGGTCGGTGAGAGGGCGGTCCATGGGAAACGCCCACTCAAAGAGCTGAATGAGCCCGGCGGAGAGAATGGAACAGTAGACCGTCCGGGCGCCGAAGCCCCTGTTGAGCATTACAAAGCCCAGCACCAAAAAGAGCACATTGATGATGGTGTTGAAGGTAGAGGGGGAGAGCTGGGGCAGCAGCTTTCCCAGCAGCACCGCCAGGCCGGACACGCCGCCCATGGAAAAATGGTTGGGAAATTTGAAAAAGTAGACCCCCACCGACACCAGCAGGGTGCCCAGGTTCATCAGCAGGAATTCGCGCAGCAGTTCCTTGCGGTTGGTCATCCGTTTCACTTCCTAAGTAGATGGTAAGCGGGTCAGCGCTGGGTCAGCAGAGCGCTCCACACGTCGTAGGCACCGTCCGCCGGAATGTTGCCGATGCGCCACAGGGAGACTCCTGTGATGCCGAACATCCGGGCCAGCGCCACCTTGTCCAGCACGCTCTGCTCGTTCTCGTACCAGACCTTGTAACGGCTGCCGTCCTCGGTAGTGTAGAGGGCGCAGGGATTGCGGAATTCCTCCGAGTAGACCACCTGGGTGTCGGGCTGGGCCAGGCGCAGAGCCAGGGTGGAGGGGGCGGGGTGGTAGATAGTGGTCTCCAGCAGGCGGTCCTCTCCGTCCACGTGGAAGCCCGCCGAGCCAAAGGAGATCTGCAGGGCCAGCTTGCTCCGGTCGGCCACGCCGGTGGCCGGGTCGGTAAGATCACGCAGAGCCTCGTACACGCTGGCGAAGGGGGTGACGGGGGAGTCGGTGTTGGTAGTGCCTGCATAGGAGTCGGGGACGGAGGTCCACTGGTAGTCGTGGGCCATGAGGATCACCTTGTCGGCGGCCTCGCCAATGCCCCGGTAGTCAAAGCCGGTGTACCAGGTGTCGGGCTGGACGCAGACATAGAGGGTTTTCCCCTGGGGCAGGGCGGCGTCCAGCTCTTTTAGAAAGGTTACATAATTCTGTTTTATGGTATCCCCCTTCAGGCCCTCAAAGTCGATGGTCAGGCCCGCGTAGTCCGCGCTGGCGGCAGTCAACGCGGCCACGGCCTGGGCCCGGGCCTCGGGCGTGCCGGTCACCGCCGCCACCGTGGAGGTGGTGGTGCCGTCGGAGAGGGGGATGGAATCGCCCGCTGAGGCATATACATTTAAGTTGTAGGGGAGGCTGCGGGCATCCCAGTAATCGGTGGCGGGGGTGGGATCGTCGGGGCGCACCCAGTCGTTGCCGTTGGTGCGGGAGGAGTTGAGGACGGGCCCGGCGGCGGGGTCGTACTCCATCCGGGCCCAGCCTACGCTCACCGCGTCCATGGAGGCGGTGAGATCAATCTGGGAATAGGAGGAGAAGGCGTAAAAGCCATGGAGCCAGTCCAGCTTGGAGGTGTACCGCTCGTACACCCGCACCAGCATGGCGGCGGCCTCCTCCCGGGTGGCGGAGTCGCGGGGCAGGAACTTGAGCTGGCCGCCCGCCCCGGCCACGCCGGTGATCATGCCGATGTCATAGGCGATGGCGATGTACCCCCGGTTGTCCGTGATGTCGTCAAAGGGCAGCTCCAGCCCGGACAGGGACTGGGCCAGCGTGCCGTAGCCCAGGGCCCGCACCAGCATGACCGCCATCTCCTCCCGGCTGATATAGTCCTCCGGACGGAAAGCGCCGCCGGCGTCCATCACGCCGTGGGCCAGGGCGGTCTCCACATAGGAGTAGGCCCAGTGAGAGGCGGGGCAGTCGGAAAACGAGGGCGCGCCCGGGGAGGCGGCATCCCAGCCGAACATGCGGCAGAGCACGGCCACAAACTCGCCCCGTGTGAGCTCCTTCCCCACGCCGAAGGTGCCGTCGGGGTAGCCGTTCATCAGGCCATAGCCCTCCGCCTTTTCGATGACCTCTGCGGCCCAGGTGCCCTCCGCGTCGGAAAATGCGGCGCTGGCCGCGGGGGAGAGGGGTGCGGCGCTCAAAAGCAAAACGGCGGCCAGGGCTGCCGCACAGAAACGGTGTTTCATAACAATAAACCTCCTTGCTCAAAAGCGATCAACAGCATTGTACCAAACCCGGCGCAAAAGCACAATGAAAAAACCGGAAGGCGGGGAGAACCTCCGTACAAAATTTCTAAAAACAGGTGACGAAAGCAATCTTTTTTGATAGAATATAGGCAGTTGCAGTTGTCTGTCAAATTCGATACAATAGAAATAACTTTTTCTTGTGGAGTAAGGAGAGGGACATAATGAAACTGCTGGAGGAGCGCATTCGGACCCACGGGAAAATCCGTGAAGGCGGCGTGCTGAAGGTGGACAGCTTTCTGAATCATCAGATGGACGTGAAGCTGTTCCAGGAAATGGGCAAGGAGTTCCTGCGCTTGTTTGGGGACTGCGGGGTTACCAAGATTTTGACCATCGAGGCATCGGGGATCGGGATCGCATGTGTAACCGCGCAGTTTTTTGATTGTCCGGTGATCTTTGCCAAGAAGAACAAGACCCGCAACATCGCCGGCGACGTCTACACCTCCAAGGTGGAGTCCTTTACCCACGGCAAGGTGTACGACATCATCGTGTCCAAGGAGTTTCTGCACCCCGAGGACCGGGTACTGCTCATCGACGACTTTTTAGCCAACGGCTCGGCCCTGCAGGGCCTCATCAACCTGGTGCAGGATGCCGGCGCCACCCTGGTGGGTGCGGGCATCTGTGTGGAGAAGGCATTCCAGCCCGGCGGCGACCTGATCCGCGGTATGGGAGTCCGGGTGGAGTCCCTGGCCCGCATCAAAGCCATGAGCGTGGAGGGCGGCGTGGAGTTCTGCTGAGCCCACAGCTCCAGCCGCCGCATCCCGTAGGGGCGGCCCTTGTGGCCGCCCGCCGGGAGGGCGGGGGAAAGAAAGCGAAGAGAAAAGCGGAGGCGGGCGCCTCCGCCGGATGAACCGAGGTCTTACGGTTCGTCGGGGAGCCTCCGGGCTCCTGTTTTACACAGCAAGACCGGCTGCCGCAGGCGGAGGACGTCCCTCCGTGATGAGCGGATGATTTTGGCGTTCGGCGCGTATGGCGCCCGTCGGTGAGCAGGGGGGAGTGCCCCCCGTGTTCAGGCAGCCGTTTTGAATAGAGGACCCGATTGATTGAGAGACACAATTAAGGAGGAACTTAAACGATGAAAAAGAGACTGCTTGCACTGCTCCTGGCGGGCGCTATGTCTGTTGGACTGGCCGCCTGCGGCAACAGCGGGGACGAGGGCTCCGCCAACACCCCGGCCGGCGGGGAGACCACCCCGGTGACTGACGGCACTGGTGAGCCCTCCGCCGAGGGTAAAACCGTCAAGGTGGGCATGGTTTGCATCGGCGACGAGAACGACCAGGGTTATACCTATAACTTTATGAAGGCCGTGGAGGAGGCCACCGCCCAGTTGGCCGAGCAGGGCATTACCGTGGAGTGGAGCTACAAGAAAAATATCCTGGAGGACTCCGGCTGCGAGGACGCCAACATCGAGCTGGCCGAGGATGGATGTGATATTATCATCAACAACTCCTACGGCTTCGAGCCCTTTATGCTGAAGGTGGCCCCCGACTACCCCGAAATCGAGTTCATCTCCTGTACCAACCAGGCCTCTGCCGTGGACGATCTGGACAACACCCACAACGCCTTCGCCAACATCTACGAGGGCCGCTACCTGGCCGGCGTGGCCGGCGGCATGAAGCTGCAGCAGATGATCGACGAGGGCACCATCACCGCCGAGGAGGCTGTCATTGGCTACGTGGCCGCTTTCCCCTTTGCTGAGGTGGTTTCCGGCTACACCGCCTTCTACCAGGGCGCCAAGAGCGTGTGTCCCTCTGTCACCATGAAGGTCAAGTACGTCAACTCCTGGTCCGACGCGCCCCAGGAGGCCGCCGCCGCCTCCGCCCTGGCCGACGAGGGCTGCGTGCTCATTTCCCAGCACTCCGACAACACCACCCCCGCCACCTCCGCCCAGGACGCCGGCGTGTTCCACTGCGGCTACAACAACGACATGACCGGCGTGGCCCCCGAGGCCAGCCTCATCTCCTGCCGCGTGGACTGGACGCCCTATTTCGTCTATGCCATCTCCGCCGTGGCCAACGGTGAGAGCTTTGACCAGGACTGGACGGCCGGCTACGCCGACGGCTCCGTCAAGCTGACCGAGCTGAACACCGCCATTGCCGCCCCCGGCACTGAAGAGGCGCTGGAAAAGGCGGAGGCCGATCTGGCGGGCGGCCTGCACGTGTTCGCCGGCCCCCTGTCCGGCCACCCGGCCCAGAATCCTGACGGCGAGGTGTGGAGCATCGGGGAGGGCGAGTTCTTCCCCGAATCCGACCTGAGCCAGGAGGGCGGCCTGTCCGCGCCTCAGTTCTGCTACGTCATCGACGGCATCACCGAGGAGTAAACAAAAGATCAAACCGGAAGCAAAGAGATCGGAAGAGCGTCGTGTAGGGA
>NZ_JH417809.1:0-3824 GCF_000239295.1 Flavonifractor plautii ATCC 29863 | reverse complement strand
GCCGGCCCAGGCGGGCCGGCCCCGGATTTCTCCCCCGCGACCGCGCCGGGGGCCTTTGCCGCGAGGAACAGCGAGTGCGAGAGAAGAGAACGCTTCGGCCCCGCGGGGGCCGGGAAAGGAGGCTGGGTTTGGAACAGGTCAGCGCGATCCAGCTCAAGGGGATCACCAAGCGGTTTGGCCGCGTCGTGGCCAACGACGGAATTGATCTGGAGGTCCGGCGCGGCGAGATTCTCTCCCTTCTGGGGGAGAACGGAAGCGGCAAGACCACCCTGATGAACATGATCTCCGGCATCTACTTCCCCGACGAGGGGCACATCCAGGTGGGGGGAAGGGAGGTCACCATCCGCTCCCCCAAGGACGCCTACGCCCTGGGTATCGGCATGATCCACCAGCACTTCAAGCTGGTGGACGTGTTCACCGCGGCACAGAACATCGTCCTGGGCCTGGAGGGGAAGGGGGCCTTCGATCTCCGGGCCGCCGCCCGCCGGGTGAAGGAGATCAGCGAGAAGTACGGCTTTGACATCGATCCCGGCAAAAAGGTCTACGACATGTCGGTGTCGGAGAAGCAGACGGTGGAGATCCTCAAGGTGCTCTACCGGGGGGCGGACATCCTCATTCTGGATGAGCCCACCGCCGTCCTCACCCCCCAGGAGACCGAAAAGCTCTTCGCCGTCCTGCGCAACATGCGCGCCGACGGCAAGGCCATCGTCATCATCACCCACAAGCTCCACGAGGTCATGGCCCTCTCCGACCGGGTGGCCGTCCTCCGCAAGGGCAAGTACATCGGCACCGTCCACACCGCCGACACCGATCCCCAGAAGCTCACCGAAATGATGGTGGGCCGGGCGGTGAGCCTGAACATCGACCGGCCGGAGGCCAAGTACCGGGATCTCCGCCTGGAGGTCAAGGGCCTGACCTGCCGGGATCACGAGGGGATCAAGACCCTGGACGACGTGTCCTTCCAGGCCTTCGGCGGCGAAATTCTGGGCATTGCGGGCATCGCCGGCTCCGGCCAGAAGGAGCTGCTGGAGGCCATCGCCGGCCTCCAGGCCGCGGAGGCGGGCAGCGTGCTCTATTACCCGCCCCACCCCAACAGCGACATCGCCGGCTACCACGTCCCCGTGGACCGGGACGGCGAGGAGCTGGTGGGCAAGACCCCCATGCAGATCCGCCGTGTGGGCGTGTCCCTGGCCTTCGTGCCGGAGGACCGCCTGGGCATGGGCCTGGTGGCGGGCATGGACATGGTGGACAACATGATGCTCAAGACCTACCGGGAGCACAAGGGCCCCTTCGTGGACCGCAAGGCCCCCCGGGCGCTGGCCCAGCGGCTGATTGACGAGCTGGAGATCGTCACCCCCGGCGTCGGCACTCCGGTGCGCCGGCTCTCCGGCGGCAACGTGCAGAAGGTGCTGGTGGGCCGGGAGATCGACTCCACCCCCACCGTGCTTATGACCGCCTACCCCGTCCGGGGCCTGGACATCAACTCGTCCTACACCATCTACGGCTTGCTCAACCAGCAGAAGATGAAGGGCGTGGCCGTGCTCCTGGTGGGGGAGGATCTGGACGTGCTGCTGGAGCTGTGCGACCGGATCCTGGTGCTCTGCGGCGGCAAGGTCTCCGGCATCGTGGACGGCCGGAATACCACAAAGGAAGAGGTGGGCCTCTACATGACCCACGTGGGCGGCGGAAAGGAGGCGGGCGAGCGTGCATAGCAGCGGCAAAACACCCCTGATCCGCCTGGCCAAGCGGGACGGCATGGCCGGCGCGGGCCAGTGGGGCATCCGCATCGCGGCCATCCTGCTGGCCCTGGTGGTGGGCGGCCTGGTGATCCTGCTCTCGGGCAACAACCCCATCCAGGGCTACGCCATCATCGTGGAGGGCGCCCTGGGCAAGACCTCCGGTATCCGGCAGACCGTGAAGAACTTCATCCCCCTGCTGGGGACCGCCCTGGCCATCGCCCCCTGCTTCAAGATGCGCTTCTGGAACATCGGCGCCGAGGGACAGATCACCGCCGGCGCCATGTGCGCCACCTATTTCGCCCTCTTCTGGGCCGACTCCATCCCCCAGGTGCCCCTGCTGCTCCTCATGTGCGCCGCCGGCGCCATCGGCGGTGGCCTGTGGGCGCTGGTGCCCGCCTTCTTCAAGGCCCGCTGGGGGACCAACGAGACCCTGTTCACCCTGATGATGAACTACATCATCATCGGCGTGGTGAAGTGGCTCCAGGGCGGCCCGTGGGAGAAGATCCCCCGGGGCAGTCAGCAGATTGAGCAGTTCGCCTCCAACGCCTGCCTGCCCCGGGTGGCCGGCGTGTACTGCGGCTGGATCGTGGTGCTGGCCCTGACGGTGTTCATGTTCCTCTACATGAAATACACCAAGCACGGCTATGAGATCGCCGTCATCGGCGAGAGCGAGAACACCGCCCGGTACGCGGGCATGAACGTGGGCTGGGTCATCATGCGCACCATGTTCCTCTCCGGCGCCATCGCCGGCGTGGTGGGCTTCCTGCTGGTCTCCGGCGCCAACAACACCCTGTACTCCGGCGTGGCCGCCGGGGCGGGCTTCACCGCCATCACCGTGGCCTGGCTGGCCCAGCTCAACCCCTTCGCCATGGTGGGCATATCCGCCCTGCTGGCCGTCCTCCAGAAGGGCGCGGACACCCTCAACACCCAGATGGGTATCCCCGCGTCCCTCTCCGACGTCATCACCGGCGTGCTTCTCTTCTTCATGCTGGGGTGCGAGTTCTTCATCAACTATAAGCTGGTCTTCCGCGGCGCGGAGGAGCGCCACAAGAGGAAGGAGGCGGCGAAATGACCTTTCTGCTCAACCTGATCACGGCCGCCGTCCTCTACGGCACGCCCCTGCTCTACGGCACCAGCGGCGAAATCCTCACCGAGAAGTCGGGCAACCTGAACCTGGGCGTCGAGGGCATGATGTTCATGGGCGGCGCCCTGGGCCTGGGCGCGGCGTTCTACTATGAGAAGCTGGCGGGCGCGGCGGTGTCCGCCCCCCTGGCGGTGGTCATCGCCATCGCCGCCTCCTTCCTGGCCGGCGCGCTGGCTGCCCTGCTCTTCAGCTTCCTCACCATCACCCTCCGGGCCAACCAGAACGTCACCGGCCTGGCCCTCACCATCTTCGGCACCGGCGTGGGCCAGTACATCGGTGAATTTATGCGGGTGCGGGAGGGCACCTACGTGGCCGTCAGCAACACCCTGAAGGGGGCCTTCAACGGCTCGCCCTTCCCGGTCTTCCTCCAGGAGCTGCCGGTGGTGGGCAGGCTGCTCTTCAGCCACAGCATCTTCACCTATCTGGGCATCGCCATGGCAGTGGCCATGGGCCTGTACCTCCACCGCAGCCGCTCCGGCCTCTACCTGCGCGCGGTGGGCGAGTCCCCCGCCACCGCCGATGCCGCCGGCATCAGCGTCACCCGCTGCAAGTATCTGGCCACCGTCATCGGCGGCGGCATCTCGGCCATCGGCGGCATGGTGTATATCATGACCGTGGTGGGCGGCGTTTGGAACCACGAGGGACTCTCCGGCGTGGGCTGGCTGGCCGTCGCTCTGGTGATCTTCTGCCTGTGGAGCCCCTACCGGGCCATCTGGGGTTCCATCCTCTTCGGCGGCCTGCTCATTCTCTACCTGCGCATGCCCATCGACCTGATCCCCGACCAGATCTACAAGATCCTGCCCTATGTGGTCACCGTGATCGTGCTGGTCTTTACCTCCATGCGCAACAACCGCGACAAGCAGCCGCCGGCCAGTTTGGGCCTGGCGTATTTCCGGGAGGAGCGGTAAGCCACGGATGTTTACCCGCTTTCCCGGCTGCTT
>NZ_JH417808.1 GCF_000239295.1 Flavonifractor plautii ATCC 29863 | reverse complement strand
AAACCATTTTGCGAAAATTCCTTGACACTACCTGGATACTCAAACCTATTTTCTGTTTCTGTCACAAATTTATGAAACAATTCATCTGTCAAAATTTTCATATGATGTGCCTTTTCGATGGCTTTTGTAAGGTAGAGTTTATGCTCTGCTTCTGTTAAATCTTTTTTATGAATCATTATTTCCAAGTACCCGGTAAGTTTAGTTAGAGGAGTACGAAGGTCATGAGAAAGTGATGCGACCATTTGCTCTCTTTCAGATCTCATTTTTTCCTCATTTTCTAATAAGGATAGTAACGATATTCTCATAAATTCAATTTCATTTCCGAGTTTTGCTATTTCATCTCTTCCTCCAATTTTAATACTACAATTCCTTCCAGATTGAGAAGAAAGTAATACTTGCTGATAAAGTTTGTTGATTCGATGTATGGTATAAGCGTTAAAAGGTATAAGAATTCCCAGGAAAAGAAAAAATCCAAATAACAAACCAGCAGTATTCCACCAAAAAAAGTAAGAATTTCCCGGTGAGTAAGATGTAGCGTAGATAACGCCATCCGAGCAGTATATGATTTCGTATTTGTCTTCATCTTCAAATTCTGTGGATGCTATTTTTTCTTCATACAGGTGTTCCGGCTCTGTGAACAAAAAAATATCAGAATTTTGCTTATTCCATTCCGTGTCAGTCAATGCATTCTGTGTCGAAAGATTGTGATTAGTTACATACTTTTGAAAGTCTTGTACAGCAGCATCACTTTTTGCTTCCCAATAAGCATCAAACTTTGAATTATAAAAAAACCATTCCGCAATCACATCAGATAGCAAATAATGTCCTAACCATGCACAAATAAGTGCAAAAGCCGCAATAGCTAACATTTTTATTCCCAATCGTTGGGAAACAAGTTTGAGCTTTCTATTCAATACGGTACCCCTTTCCCCAAACAGTTACGAGATGGATAGGATGTCGGGAATCGTCTTCAATTTTATCTCTTAATTTCCGAATAAACACCATAACAGAGTTGTTATCAGTAGAGAAAAATGGTTTTTCCCAGACACTTTCATAGATATTTTGAGCTGAAAATATTTGCTTTGGATGAGCCAATAATAATCGTAATATACGATATTCTGTTGAGGTAAGTTCTAATTCCTTCCCATATTTCCATGCCATATTGCGACAGCAATCTACACGTAAGCCATTCCATTCAATATATTCTGATTTTCGTTTTGGGATTTGTTTTCCTTGATAAACAGTATACCTCCGTAGCAATCCCTTAACTCGTGCAATCAATTCCAGATAAGAAAATGGTTTTGCTAAATAGTCATCTCCACCAGAGGAGTACCCTAATACAAGATCAGAATTTTGAGTTCTCGCAGTTAGAAATAAAATTGGCACATTTGACCGCTCTCGAATCATTCTACTAACCTGATAGCCGGACATCCCTGGCATCATAACATCCAAAATGATTAAATCGATATTGGCAGCCAACAATTTTAAAGCTTCTTCACCGGATTCTGCCTCAATTATATCAAAATCCTCATTGGACAATAAAACTGAAATAACCTCCCGGATTTCATGATCATCATCTACCACCATAATTTTTGATTTTTCTTCTATCATATCATTCATAACCTCTTTCAGTGTTGTCATTAAAACCATTCCGACAGTTTAAGATAAAGATTCTCTATCGCTTACTCATATGCTTTTAATAAAATTATATTTAAAAAACGGAGCCTTATCAAGATATTTTTTGTTAATAATTGTTATCTTGTATTTTTACAAAAATTTAGGTTGTCTTAAACAAGATAAGTGTTTTGAACTTTTCTACACACTCATATAGACTGATATGAATTGTTAAAAATTGATATGAATCAGTTTGGAACAATCAAGACACTGAGCAATGTAATTCATTTCAGAAACAATTAAATAGTATAGGTAAGCAATATACAAAGATAGATTTCTCAATGTTGTTTCCTTTTTTTAATTCATCACTTGACTTTGTGGCAAAGAGCTGCTCACCCCGGATGAGGTGCGCGGCCTGGACAACCGGTACGCCATCCTGTTCATCCGCGGCGCCAGGCCGGTCATGGATTTGAAGTACGAGCTTTCCCAGCATCCGGCCATCCGCCACACCGTGGACGGCGGCGGGCCACCCTATATTCATAAAGGCAAACAGGAACCAGCGTTTACAGGAACTCCTCTCTTCCAGGCATTTTCCGCTGAAGAACTCGATGAAAGCAAGGAGAATGCTGCATGAAACAGGATCTCAACCGCAACTTCCAGCGGCGGGCAAAGCGGCTTTACGCGCTGTTTGCCTGCCTCGTCCTGACCCTGCCCGTTGCTGTCGTCCCCGCCTTTGCGGCGGATGACCCTCTGTCCGTGGTCACCAGCCTGTCCGACTTCATCTTTTCCCTCATCCGGGCCGTGGGCCTCATCCTGCTGGGCTACGGCATTCTGCAGGTGGGCCTCTCCCTTCAGTCCCACGACCCCTCCCAGCGCTCCAACGGCATCCTCACCATCGCGGGCGGCATTGTGATAACTTTCACCAAGGAGATCCTCACCCTTATCACCGGAGGATAACAAGCGGCCGGGAACGCAAATGCGTTCCCGGCCACTCATCTTCACAAAATGTTTTGATAGTTCCGCCGCCCATAGAGGATGCGCTGGATCTGCACCGTTTGTCCTGAGATGGTATAAAAGACCAGATAATTCTCCACGATGAGATAGCGGTATCCTTTGGCGGCCAGGGCCAGATCACGGGGGCGCGGACACCGTTCCGGCATATGAGACAGGCCGCCGATCTCCTCCGTCAGCTTGTCATAGTACCGCAGAGCGGTCTCTGGGGAGAGCGTGTTCAGATAGTCGATGATCTCCAGAAGATCCTGCTTTGCGGTGGAAAAGATTTTTACCTCATACTTTTCCATGGACGCGCTCCCTCAGCTGACGGGCCACTGCAAGGAAATCTTCCCCCTCCGCGCCGGCGGAGATCTCCTGCTCCGCCACGGCCAGCTTTCCGTAAAGGTCGATGAGCGCCTGCTGCCGCTCATACTCCTCCATACTGAGGACTACCATGTCGCCGCTGCCGTTGCGGGTGATATAGACCGGCTCATGGGTCTGGCGGCAAAAATCAGATATCTCGTTGGCATTGTTGCGCAGGTCGGAAATCGGACGAATGGTCGGCATGACAGCCACCTCCTTATAGGAATAGTATAGCAAAATTATGAGCAAATATCAAATGAAATTTAGAGTGAATCGAGGTGATCAAAATCGGCAGTGGAAACTGGATCGTCGACAACTTAAATTCCGCTCTGGAGACCTGGAACGGCAAGCTCACGGAGATCTGGCAGCTCATCAGCACCACACCGGAGGAGTTCAAGGGCGGCGGGGTCTGGAATGTGATCGTCAATATCAACGGCGCACTCCAGGCCATCGGCTACGCCCTCCTGGTGCTGTTTTTTGTGATGGGCGTGGTCAAGACCTGCGGCAGCTTTACCGAGCTGAAGAAGC
>NZ_JH417807.1:65825-71056 GCF_000239295.1 Flavonifractor plautii ATCC 29863 | reverse complement strand
CAAACCATTTTGCGAAAATTCCTTGACACTACCCGTGAACTGACACGCGAGGAAAAACGGGCGATCCGCACCCTGGTGACAAAATGGTGTGCCAACTATGACCGGGAGTACGGGTGTCTGCCCCTGGACTGTGAGTGCTATATGCTGGGGAAATGCTGGACGGGGGCGCTGTGCCGTTACTTTCGGGAGGCCGTGCTGCCCCTCGATCTGGCGCTGGAGGCCGCCCTCTTGACCGAGGGGCCCAGGCCGGATTTTAAGATTTGCCCTATCTGTGGCGGGCCCGTTGCTCCGGATCGGCGGCAGGCTTACTGCTCGGCGGCCTGTGCAAAGAAAGCCCACCGCCGCCAACAGCGGGAATATATGCGGAAAAAGCGGGGTTGGGGCGTTGACAATTAGGCCCCCCAAACCCCGCTGATTACAAGGCTTTCCGGGGCCGCTTTTGGGGTGGGCCGTGTGTTTCTACGGCCTGCCCCTGTTTGGCCCCGATGCTGTCAACATTTTAGCGCGGGACTTCTGGACGTTTTGTCCAGAAGTTACCCGATCCCGGAAAGAAGGTACTATGGACAAAAAGCGTGATCAGGATTTTGCCGATCAGGAAGTAACGCGCCTTTGTGGAGTATTCGGTACGCCAATCCCCGCGCTGCCCCCGGAGCGTGGCAAGGTGATGGACAAGGTAAAGGAGCCGCCCCGCACCAGCCGGAGCCTGGAACGGGAGGAGCGATGACAAAGAAACGCCGCCGCCCCATCCATCTTCATGTGATGGTGTCCGAGGAGGAGCTGGCGCTGATCCAGGAGCGCATGGCCGAGGCGGGCATCCGCAATATGGGGGCCTATATGCGGAAAATGGCCCTCAATGGCTATGTGCTCCATGTTGACCTGTCACCCGTCCAGGAGCTGGTGTCGCTCCAGCGGCGGTGCTCCAACAACTTAAACCAGGTGGCGATCCAGGCAAATACCTACGGCGGCATTTACCTGGAGGAGATCACGGCTCTGCAACGGGACTATGAAAAGCTGTGGCAGCCCCTGTCCGATCTTCTGGAAAAGCTCTCCGCCATCGTGCGGCTCTGACCTACCGGAAGTGGCCCTGCGCTGTTCCCCGTTTTTTTACTACTTCAAACACTTTGTACCAATAGTAATGAATAGACAAACGGTTGCTCCTGTGCTATGCTATTAAGAAAAATAAAACCTGTAAATTTACTCCAATGAAAGAAGATAAAAATGAAAATATTAGAAAAACTATTGGATATATCTTTTGTTATTTCACTAGTTTTGTTGGGCAAATTTAATTTAGAGAGTCTTGAATTAAGTAAGTATCAGATTGTAGTAACTGTATTTTGGGCAACTGGGATATTAAAATTCAAGAACCCCAATAATAATATAAAAGAGTCTGTGCTCGATTCTATAAAGGATTTGATAATTTCTATTTCTGTAATTCCCTTATGGTATTGGATTAGTGGTAGAATAGAAAATGAACTTTTTGAGCCAGTAACTATTGTGGCTCATTTTACTTCATTGATGGTCATATTATATTTAACCCAGAAGAGTGCGAAATTGAGTGGTGCAATTGCTTACTATACACATGCGGTCATTCCTATAATTGCATTCATTTGTATTCGAGTAGGTATGCCAATAGAGCTTTCAGTTATTATTGCAGTAATTGTTCCAGAGCCGATAAATTATTGTTACTATAAGAAGCAAAGAGCAAACCGTGCTCAAGAAAAATAAATCCTCATTTATTATTTAGTCACAAGTATTATGGTGGATAGCTTTACTTCTAATATCAATTTGAATTTTGGGGAAATTTGTCCCCAAGTTCCTTGCGGCGGCTGTGCTCCAGTCGCCGCTTTCTTTTTGGAAGAAGGTGAGGTTATCGCTACAACCTACATCCGGCCCTATAAGGTAGCGGCTGGGAAAACGGCCATCCAAACGATGGAAGAGCGGTTTGCCTATGGGCTCAATCCGAAAAAGCTGGGGGCCGTGTCTGCCTATCTCTGTGATCCTGCATCCGCTCCCGCCGAGTTTCTGCTGCTGAAAAGCCAGTACCAGGCGGAAACGGGCCGGGCGGTGAGCCGAGGCCCCATAAGGAAGTAATATCGTCTTAGTGAAACGGCATAGTCTCTCGGGGCTATGCCGTTTTGCTGTCCATCGTGCCCGGTATCGTTATCTCGCCCACCAGATTATAGACTATCTGGACGGGCTGAAACCGCTTGCCGTTGACCTTGCTGGGGGCGTGGACTATCACCATCTTGATAAACTCGTTGACGATGGTGGGCGTCAGCTCCCGGACCTCCGTGTACTTCCGCACCAGCTCCACGAAGTGGGACACGTTTACGGCCTCCTCCTGGCCCTTTTCCAGCTCCCGCCGTAGTTCCGCCACCCTGGCCTCTAACTCCCTTTGCTCGGCCTCGTAGGACCCGGAGAGGCGGTTATAACGCTCCTCTGTCAGCTTGCCCGTGGCGTGGTCCTCGTACACCCGTTGAAACAGGCTGTCAAGCTCCGTGACCCGCTTCTCCGCCTTGGTCAGCTCCGCCTTCTTCCGGGCCAGCTCCCGCCGCTGTTCCTGGGCGTCCTTGTCCATCACCAGCCGGATAAATCCATCCTCGTCCGCCTGGACATAGGCTATCGTGGCTTGCAGATGGGCCAGCACCAGGGCCGTCAGCACCTTCTCCCGGATATAGTGGATGGTACAGCTCCCCGTGTTGCTCTTGTAGTTGGAGCATACATAGTGGTCCTGGTCCTCCGTGGAACCCTTGTGTGTGGCGAAATACAGCTTGCTCATGCAGTCGGCGCAGTAGGCCAGCCCGGAGAACAGCCCCCGCTTGCCCGCCTTGGTGGGGCGGCGCTTGTGCTTCCGCAGCTCCTGCACCCGCTCCCAGGTCTCACGGTCTATGATGGCCGGGTGGGTGTCGGGAAACACCTTCCATTCCTCCGGGGGGAGATACAGCATCTTTTTGGACTTGTACGACTTCTTGCGGGTCTTGAAGTTCACCGTACAGCCCAGGTACTCCATGCGCTCCAGGATTTTTACCACTGCCCGGTGGTCCCAGCCGCAGGGGTCCGCTGTCGGCTTATGGGTGACGGACAGGCCCTTTTCCAGCTTGTACGCCGTGGGCGTCAGCACCCCCGCCGCTTTCAGCCGCTTGGAGATCTGCATAGGCCCCAGGCCAGCCATGCAAAGGCTGAATATCTCCCGCACCACCTGGGCCGCTTCCTCGTCCACTTCCCATTTGTACTTGTCTCCTTTGTAGCCATAGGGGACCTGGGTACACAACCGCTGTCCGCTGTTGCCCTTGCTGGTGAACACCGCCCGTATCTTCTTGGAGGTATCACGGGGGTAAAACTCGTTGAACAGTTCCCGCACCGCCGTCATATCGTCCAGGCCCTTGGCGCTGTCGATGTTGTCCGTAACGGCGATATACCGCACCCCGTAGTCCTCTGTGAACCGCTCCATGAGAGCGCCCACCAAAAGGCGGTTGCGGCCCAGTCGGGAATGGTCCTTGACGATGATGGCCGTTACCCGTCCCCGTTCCACAAGGTCCATCATCTCCCGGAAGCCGGGGCGGTCAAAGTTCGTCCCGGTGTAGCCGTCATCGGAGAAGTGCCGCACATTCGGGAAATGGTGTTCCTCGCAGTATTTCCGCAGGAAATCCCGCTGATTGACCACCGAACCGCTGTCACCCTCCAACTCGTCCTCCTGGCTCAGACGGTCATAGCAAGCCGTGATATTCCCCTCGGCGGGGAGTGTGCCGGGAATAAATTTACCGTTGATTGTATCGTACTGCCACATAGCTTTAACCTCCTTTGATGTGGCAGAACGGGCTTGTGGTTTACAGGATTATTATACCACAAACCCGTCTGAAAGTCCAACAAAACCCTGTATTTTCAAGGCTTCCGGGTATTTTTCTCCTCTGCCGACCTGGTAAGCAGACGCCCGATTTTCTCCCCCGCCGTCTCCCTGGCCTCGGGGGAGAAGTACCCATACACCGGGTAGACCGTCCCGCCGATTTCCCGGACGATGATGGGAGCCACAACCAGGCTCCGCTCCTGTTCTTGTCTGTCGCTCATGCTTCTGCCTCCTGTTTCAAACTCTGCTTGATGTTGTTGGAAATACGCCCTTTTCAGCGGGTGCCGTTGCGACGGCCATCTACATGGGGTCAGCGGTGGCGGCTGGGGCCGCTGATTTTATTCTTGCGACCTGTTCCCGGAACCCTCTGCGCCTGCCTCACCCGGTTTTTCAACGGCGGCCCTCGCCTTGTTGTACTGCCGGTAATTGATGACGTTCACCGTCCTGCCCTCGCCGTTTTTCACCGCTATCGTCTTTTCATAGGTCAGCGGGGCCCCGCCGATCAGCTCTTGCGCTTCCCCCTCTGTCATTTCCTCCACCTCCGGCCGCTTCACCCCTCGGGAACAGCGGTACAGATTGAACCCGCTGGGGTATAGGTGCAGCCTTGCGCCCTTTACAATCGCTTTTTTCTGCTTCACTCCACGCTCGTCCTCTGTCTCCACCTCCGTCAGCCGTCCTCGGGCCGCTCCGCTCATAGCCGCCTCTGGCAACTCCATGTCTCCAAGGTAGGCCGTCAGGTACATGCCGGGGTTGTCCACCCCCTTCATGCTCTTGGTCTTGGTGAACCCCTGGCCCCACAGCCGGGCCATTTCGCTGTTGGGGATGAAGGGGGCTTTGCCAGGGAACAGGAGCAATAGATGGAGGTGCCAGGCCCCACGGCCCTGTGGCTCTGCCGCCGCTATGTACTCCGCCTGTTCTTGTCCCGCTTTCGCCTGCCAGCGAAGAAACCGTTTCCAAAAGGCGTGAAAATCCCGGTACAGTCGCTCCTGGTCAGTCATTATTTCCCGGTAGGTCAGTGTGACCCATAATGCCCGCTCCGGGTCCGTCAGATTGGCATTTATGAGGTCTCTGAGGTTGCGAAGGGTCTGCGCCACGCTTGCCGTGTTCTCCGCCCGGTTTTCCGTGTGTTGGAACTCTTTGATTTCTCCCGTCCGTTTGTCCAGGTATTCGTCCGCCGACAATTTCTCTATGGTGATTTCCGGCGCTCCCTGTCCGCTGTGCCGCACCTCTATCACGTTGCCGCATACCTTCACTGTCACCGGCGCTTTCGGGGTAGGCCGTTCATTTTCTATCCGCTGTATCCGCATCCTGCCTCCTATCCTTGCGGCCTAATGTTTATAAATAATCAAGTTAAGGAGCGGCCCCGTTGGGGCCGCTCCGGGGCGGG
>NZ_JH417807.1:0-65733 GCF_000239295.1 Flavonifractor plautii ATCC 29863 | reverse complement strand
CTTTCCCTACACGACGCTCTTCCGATCTCCTTTGTTCAACGCTTCATAGCAGACCTGGCGCATACGGCTTTCATTCTGGATCACGGGGACTTTGATGTAGCGGAGGGTGGAACCTTGCAGCAGGACCACCCCCTCGCCCCGTCCGAATTGTCGGCCCTTGGTTTGCTCCATGTGGTCCGGCAGCAGCATTTCATAGATGGAACGCACCGCCGCACCGATGACACAGACGATACCGTAATTCAGTCTGGAGCCCGCCGGGAATGCCAGAGCGTCAGGCCGTTGGCAGGATATGGCGAGCCTGATACCCAGGGACCGGCCCAGCATCAACACCTCGCCCACCTTGTTCATGGCGGCGGCAGCCGCTTTCTTATCCTGGGCCAGCAGGTTCAGCATTTGCGCCATGTACTCGTCCCAAACCAGGGTGACAGGATTGCGGGCCGGGTCCGCCCCGGATTGACGGGCCAGCAGACGGGCGTGTACCAGGTCCAGGGCCGTCAGCGTGTCCATGTAGGTGAAGGACCGGGGGCAGCCCTTCAAGTAGGAAAAGGTATCGTCTCCCTTGTAGTCCGCAAAGTAGTATTCCCCGCCCTTGTCACGCTCGGCCAAAATGAGGCGGTAAAGGAGCTGATGCTCATGGAAGGACTTACCGGCCCCAGACATTCCAGAGAGCAGGATATGGCTGTTGCTCCTCGGGGATATGTCGATATTCACAGGACGCTTGATTCCATATTGGTTCCAGGCGTCCAGGTCATAGCCCAGCGTGATAAAATCAGAGCTCGTCATCAAGCAGGGTCCCGGGCGTGTTGCTGTCCGCCCCGGAGGCTGCCCGTTCCTTCAATGCGGCGGCCTCCGCCTCGTTGGTGATGACCATATCGACCTGGTACTTGTCCCCCAGGTCATGCACCCGGTCCACCACCAGTCCCGGCCAGCTGTCCCCCTCTGCGCTTACATAGACCTCCGGGAGCGCCATAGGCAGGTCCTTGGCGTGCAAATGCTGTTCAATGATACCTTCCAATGTCTCCCACAGCTCCTTCCGTGGGACCGTACACCCGCCTTTCCACACCAGAAAATGGTGCTTTATGATGCAGTTATTAACGATGCTGTACGGCATGGCTTTATACTCCAGGGACTCCGGGGAAAAGGGCGGGATGAGGCCGGGAAAGCATTTGCAGAGTTCATTCACAAAGGTATACATACACAGTCTCAAGGGGCGGCGGGTGAGCTTTGCGCTCCGCTCCAGGTCCGAAATACTCGGTTCCGGCCCCCTCTTTACTTCCACGTCCTTTTTGCTATAATGGACCTTAACGGCAATACCAATGCCCGGAACGATCAGCAACGGCCAGAAGCGGGCCGCAAGCCCCAGCAGGAGCAGAGCAGCCAGGGTGAGCCCCACGGTGAGCAGGAGCACCAACAGGCCGTTGACGAGGATGCGCACGGGGTCCCTCTTGTTAATGCCCTCGCCTACTTCATAGAACAGGCTGTCGAACATGCCGCTGACCAGCATGACAACGGCGACGCAAAAATTTTTCATTCGCTGTACCTTCTTTCGCTTTGATACGGAAACGGCGGGGCGCTATGCCGCCGCCGCTCCGTGCCGGGGTCAGGACTTGCCGGGATTGCCGGGGGCCGGGGTGGGGTTGAGGATGGTGATGCCCGTGGCGGTCCCACGGTACTCCACCTTGTTGAACTCCCCGCCTCGGACCTCCAATACCAGCCCGTCCAGCTTGGCCTTGATAAAGTCAAGCGCAAGATTCCGCTCGGTGACGTCCGCTTGGGTGAGGCCCCCGAGAGCGCCCGAGGGCAGGCTGATCTGGGCCAATACGCAGCCGTCCGCCCGGACCATAACGCCGATATCGTCGCTGACGGTCTCCGGGCCGTCCTTGGGCCTGCGCCGCTTCATCGGCTCTACCTGACTGATGACGGCGGGGGTCCCCAGGAATGCCTGGGCCATTTGTCCTGTGTACTCGTGTTTCATGATCGGTTCCTCCTTAGTGATGATGGGCGCCCCGGAGGGCGGCGCTGGCCGCGCCTCCAGGGTTGCTGGTTGGCTAACCGTTCAAATGGTAGTCTGCGAGGTCTAGGTCGCTCATGGCTTCCTCGATGCCGTAGCACACCCCGCCGATGGCGCGGCGGCCGTACTTGAATCGGCCCATGTCAGCCTCTGCCAAGAGATGAAGAGCGTCAACTAAGCATCTGACGTCCCGCGATACTACATCCAACGTCAGCAAGGCCTTCGCTTCCACCTGCTTGGTCTGTTCTTCTGCGGTCAAAGAAAACACCTCCTTTCCGCCCCAGACTGGGGGGAGGAACAGGGGAACCTTGCGGCAGTCAATGTCGGAAAATTCCCTTGTTGCAGATTTAAGATACCACACAAATTCTGGTCAGTAACCGTCACCTAGTATTTAAAAAATATCGTCTGACACATTGAGAAAAGTGGTGTGCGCTATGAGTGTCAAAGAAAGAGCCGCCTTGAAACCTTGGCGGCAAGACAACGTCATCATGAATGAAATGGAGGTGCTGATAACTGACTTTGGTTTTAATCTGAATCAGTTTGTGGAATATGCCTGTAAAATGGATATTTCTATCTTTAGTCCTACAAAGGGAGCTCTGGAGAGGTCCAACGTCTATCAATACTTCAAAGACCGTCCTGTCCCGCTGTATGCTCTATGGAAGCTGGCAAACCATCTTCGGGTCTTTGAAATAGAAATTCCTCCCGAAGACCAAAGGCTGGAGGAGTACCAAGACAGGGCTAAACGCATACAGGACGAGGTATTTCAATATATCCTTGAAAATAGAAGCAGCCCACACACTCTGCGCCCTGTCATAAGGGATATTTTTTAACCATTGACGGTTTTGGATTTAGAGCATTTTTTTGATGGGCTCTATCGCTTCAGCTTCTCGGAACGTGTATGGGCATTTTGGCTTTGCTATGCCTGTCTGCACCGTGACGCACAAGAAGATATACTTGAACTAATGGCGGAAGCTCGTATTGCCCCGAAAGACCATACCCGGTATTTAATGGAACTCCACAATTGGGAACGTGATGTAAATGCTCCCATTGTTTTGAAGGTAAAAAAGGCTTTGGAACGGTATTACGCCCCATCAAAAAACAACACGGAAGAAGAACGCCGTAAAAAACTGATCGATACTTTTACTGACATAGTACAAGACTACCCATACCCCTGTGGCTGTGATGATATTATCGTCCATATTATGGAGCGGACAGAACACAATTTAGACTTTGATGACTGGACCGTCCTCTCCACTTATAAAATGTTGTGTGCTACGCTCGATATGGAGCAACAGCAGAGGATCGACCAGGCGATGGTTTCGTATATAACTGACAAAAGCTCGCTCAATGTAAAGTGCCCGGCTAAATTGGCGAGAGAATATTATTTAAGGTTTCATAGTAGCAACAGCTTATAACCTTATGAAAAAGCGGCTGGCGGTTGGACCGTCAGCCGTTTTATATTCTGCCAGGGAGGGCATCACAGGCCAGCGATATACCTTGCGTCTGGCCGGTGCACGTGGTAAAATGGAGAAAACTGTCGAATTTTAGTATCCATAGGAGGGATCTTCAAAATGGAAAAGAAACGATTTCTAGCCGGTGCCATGAGCATCGCTTTGGCGGTCACTATGTTCTCAACCACCGCCTTTGCGGCCTCCGTGAAGTTCACCGATGTGCCCGACAGCCACTGGGCTTCCTCCTCCATCACCGAGATGGCCGACAAGGGCATCATGTCCGGCATTGGCAACAACCTCTTTGCTCCCTCCAACACGCTTACAGGGGCGGAATTCGTCACCATGATCGTCCGCCACTTCTATGCGGACAAGCTGGGCACCGAAGGCGAGAAGTGGTACTCCGAGTTCATGGACGCTGCCAAGAGCGCCAACATCCTGACTGGCACCAACGTCACTGCCGAGGGTACCATCAACCGCTATGACATGGCCCAGCTGATGTACAACGTCCTCAAGGCTGAGGGTATCACTACATCCTCCCTTTCTGACACCTCCAAGGTGGCCGACTGGGCCTCTGTTCCTTCCATCTACCGTGATGCTGTCTCCGTCTGCTACAATATGGGCATGCTCACCGGCGTGGACAATAAGGGCACCTTCAATGGTACCGGGGTCATGGACCGTGCCCAGGCCGCTGTGGTCATGGATCGCCTCCTTGAAGTCTGCTCCGGTGGCACACCCTCTACTCCTGAAAAGCCTGCAGGCTCTCTGACCCTGACCAACGATAACATCCTCTACATTAAGGGTGACGGCTCTAAGTATGAGAACGGAGTCTTCCATCTATACAACTCCGGTTTCGAGGGCACAGGTGGCTGGATTTATTTTGATAATACTGGATATTCAACCTTAACGCTCACTGTGTCGGTTCACGATGTGGAGCATAGGGTGACTGTAAATAGCGCCGACAGTATGATTAGTAACGATCAGCGGCTCAATGCGATTCAGGATCCAGATACTACGAAAACATACTCTGTAGATATCTCAGGGATTAAGCGGGTAACGATCGGGGTTAGCTACGGAAGAACATGTGATGCCGAAGTTTCCAACATCTATCTCAGTTAACCCTTAACAATCTCATATCAGGTTAGGCAGAAGAGCACGTTTCCAGTTTTGGGGACGCGCTCTTTTTGCGTTCATCATCGAAGGAGGGATTGCTATGAACAATCTCAAATCCAGGAAAGGAGGTGCCTCATTGCGGAACTTGAAGCGCTTGTTGTGCCTGCTGTTGGTGCTCACGATGCTTCCTATCAATGCCTTTGCATCAGATATCATCGTGCCGGGCAGCGGCGGTACCAGCCCAGGCTCAGGCGGTGGTGGCTCTGGTACAAAGTGGTCCTCGCCTACCAACCTCGGCCCAGGTATGCTGCTGCATGTCCAATCCTCCGAGCGGACTGTCACGTTCGACTATACTGACCCGGCAAATGTGGTGTTAGGGTGTGTGGGGACACTCCAGAACCGACACCTGGGCTGGATGTATACCAGTGTGTATGGGAGCCAACGGAGACAGGGGTTGCTCAAAAGGGGACCATGCAGGGAATCAGGCCCCGGAGGCCCGCCACGGGTCTACCCTGGGTGCTGGCTGACAAGTCCAGCAGGGCGGGGAACAAGGTAGGTCCCGCTCCATGCAATTCCCCGCCGCTGGGTTTCTGCATTCCGGGGGCTGGTCCCCGTGGGAATTGCGTCGCTCTCATGCCCTGCGGGGCATAGGACGGAGGACGAGGGACCAGAGCACAACCAGAGGAGCCAGAGCGCAGAGACCCAGCGCCAGGAGCCGTGAAGGCATAAAAAGACAGGGGGCCGACTTTCTTAGTCGGTCCCCTGTTCTCTTGTCACCACTCGCCCGTCTGCCTGTTCCGTCCTGTCACTTCTTTATAGGACACAGGCATGGAGCGCGGGGCCCTGTTTTTTCAGATCCGGCAGGCGTTCCCGCCCGGCGAGGTCACGCCGGAGGAGGCAAACAAAATCGGCTATGAAACAGCCATGCGCTGGACAAAGGGCACGTATCAGTTCTTCGTCTGCACCCACATTGACAAGAGCCACATTCACAATCACATTTATTACAACTCCACCGCCCAGGACTGTTCCCGGAAATTCCATAACTTCATCGGCTCCAGCTTTGCGGTGCGGCGGCTCTCTGACCGGGTGTGCATTGAGCACGAGCTGTCTATCATTCAAAATCCGAAGCAGCATAGCAAGGGCCGTTTTCTTCACTATAGACAATGGATCGGGGAAAAGCCACCCTCGGCCCAGCAGCGGGTGCGGCTGGGGATCGTGGCGGCTCTGGAGCAAAAGCCCGCCGACTTACTTCCCGGCGTTTCTGCGGCTCATGGAGGAGTCCGGCTTTCAAGTGAAGCATGGGCGGGGCGGCGCGATCTCGTTCCTGGCCCCTGGACAGGATAAGTACACCCGCCTGCGGGCATCCACCCTGGGCCCCGGTTTCGATCCCGATGACATCCGGGCGGCGATTGCCGGGGAACGGCCCATCCCGGAGCTGCCCCAGGACAGCCCGGCCCCGGCCCGGCGCGTCAATCTGATCATCGACATTCAAGAGCGCATGGCCCAGGGCAAGGGCTCGGCTTATGAGCGGTGGGCCAAAGTCTATAACATAAAGCAGATGGCCGCCGCGCTCCTGTATCTCCGGGAACACGATCTTATGGACTATGCGGCGCTGGCATCCAGCACCGAGGCGGCGGTGGATCGGGCTCACAAACTGGCCGGGGAGCTGCGGGACACGGAGGCCACCCTTGCCAAAACCTCCGAGCTCATGGGCGCGGTGGTGCAGTACGCAAAGACGCGGCCTGTGTTTGACGGCTACAAGGCGGCCCGGTATAGCAGAAAATATCTGGCCCAGCACGAGGCGGAGCTGGCAGACTACCGGGCGGCAAAGACGGCCATGAGTGAACTTTTGGGCGGGGCAAAGCTCCCCAAAATGGACACGCTGAAAAAGCAGCGCCGGGAGCTCTCCGAAAAGAAAAAGGCCCTTTATGCGGAATACCGCAAGGCCCAGGCGGATATGCGGCAGGCCGTGGCGGTCAAGGCGAACATTGACCATCTGCTCGGCCATACGGATAGGCGTGAAAATAAGGCCCAGGAGCGATAGCCCCGGGCCGCCGACAACAGGCGCTTGCGCCGGGACTTCTGGACAAAGTGTCCAGAAGTTCAGCGGGTTTGGGGAGCTCCACAACAAGCATTTTCACGGGTCTGCGGCCTGTGAAAATTTCGGAGTGTGGCCACACCCGAATTGCTTGCCAAAATTGCAATGCCACACGCTCTCTATATTCCACATATTTCCTTTTTTAATTTTTGAAACTACGCACAGTTTTTATGTGATATTAGTGATGCGAGGTTATATAAAACAAATTCCATCCTTGTTATAATAATTATTTTTATTAAGAGTTTTCCTAAGCAAGCGTTGTAGATGGAGGGATACCGAATGGAAGTAGAAAAAGAGCTGTGCGAATCATGGCGAGTATGGATCGACGAGAAAAATCACATTGTATCATTTCATACTACGGAAAACGGACTACCGTTAGAAATTACGAGCCGTGAACAATATCTCAAATTCATCGATGAATATTCCCAAAACTGTTACCGATTTCAGTAGCCGTCAAAAGCAAAAATTTTTGAAACCTAGCATCAAAATGGTGTGATATTATAAGCGAAAGCAGCTTTCAAAGACAGTTAGGAGCCTTTCTTATGAGAGAAGATGCCATATTGCATAAAATGCAAACCGGTGATCCGTCTGGGCTAGAGTCACTTATGGATATTTACATACCTTATGTTTCTACTGTGGTATGGAATATTCTTCGCGGTGCTATGTCCCAGGAGGACGGAGAGGAGGTCGTATCAGATGTATTTCTGGCTGCATGGCAGCAATCATCCGAATTGAAACCGGGTTTTGTAAAAGGGTGGCTTGCTGCCGTTGCGAGAAATAAAGCCAAAAACAAGTTACGGAAGATGGGAAAGACTCTTCCGCTAGAAGATGATTTTCTTGATATTCCCGGCCCCAATGACCCGCTGAATGATGTTGAGCAGGCCGAGGAGCAACGGCTCGTTCGTAAAGCAATCCAATCGTTGCCAGAACAAGATCAAGAGATTTTTTTACGATATTATTACTACGCTCAAACGATTCAAGAAATCTCCCTTAGCATGGCAATCAATGAATCAACCATCAAAACCAGGCTAAGAAGAGGTCGCGCAAAACTAAAAGAAATACTGACGAGGAAGGGATTTGTTAATGAAGCGTAATATTTCCGATTTGCTGGATTCATACCCGGTGGAGGGTTTGGATTTGGGCATTACTACTCCTTACTCCTCGTCACGGATTAAGGAGTTAACTATGAATAAAGTATCAATGAATAAACCGCGGAAACACATCCGTCCACTTCGTTTTTTGGCGGTTGCAGCAATCATTTCTACACTTACTGTTTCTGCGTTGGCAGTTGGTCATGTACTCGGTGCGGGAGCGCTGCTTCAAAATTTCTTTGCTGAAAAGAATGGCTCTCTTTCGGATGGCCAGATTCAGGTCATTGACCAGATGGGAAAGACTTTTGAGAATGGTGTAACCAGCAACGGCACAACCATTACACCTATTGTAGCTCTGGCCGACGAAAACGTTTACTATCTCCGCCTCCAGATCAAGGCACCGGAAGATGTGATTCTGCCCGATTATGATAGCAAGACAGATGGATGCTACCAGCTTTTTGGGCCTGGTGAAGCATTGGAGCTTACCTTTGAGGATGGTGCCTATTCCGATAGTGGTTACATCCTCAAATGTGATTGGCTCCCTGATGAAAATCCCCAGGATAATTTGAAAGAAGGTGTTATCTGGATTGGAACTCAAACCGGAACCGATGTCCGTTTCAATGACGAGGTGTCCAAGCAGCTTACACTTCATGGGCTATGGCTTCAGACTCCCGAAAAGGAATATACTCAAATTCTGAGTGGAGAGTTTTCCTTCGACATTACCCTTTATAATGATACCGAGATACTCTCGCTGGATACGGCTGGCCTGACCTGGACGGATGAAGAATATGGATATACCAGTACGCTGGAGAACCTGACTCTTTCTCCTTTGAGCCTTACTTTCAGTTACTCCGCTACAGAACCTAACAACAACCGCATTGTTCCGTATGTCGGTCCCTTGGAAGTTGTCTTAAAGGACGGCTCCACAGTAGCTATTAGTGAGAGTGCGGGTATGGAAGGCATGGAGTATTATGTGTTCGCCGCTCCGTTGGATCTGTCTCAGGTAGACTATGTGAAATACGGAAATCATCAAATCTCGATCGAAGCCAACTAACCTTTTGAGGGTATGTATATTTCGTCTGATAGATCCCGCCGATTAACGCAGAGACACGACGGAATAGAACCAGTAAAAAACGATCAACAAGGCTCACTGTGGGTTTGCTGCCCAATTTGTGGTGGAAAGACACGAACAAAAATATATGCAGATACTGTCCTTGTGAAATTCCCCCTTTACTGCCCTAAATGTAAAAAGGAAATCAGGGTAGATGTCGTACAACTGAAAATGGTAGTAAACAAAGAGCCTGACACTTAGGCATGAAGAGCCTGCTTCCCCAATATAAGGGATGCAAGCTCTCTTTTTTATGATTAGCCAACCGTAGCAGCTGTTTTTGATCTCAATACAGACAGAATAGACTCTATCGCAGGTGCTAAAGCCGTTGCTTCTTCTTCACTACATTCTTCTATCAAGAAGCGCAACCGGCGAATTGCTGGACTTTCACGACGCATTTCTGGATAGAAAATCTCTCTGGAGTCCATTTTCAACACACGCACAAGAGGGAAGAGCACTTCCATTTTAGGATTGCCTTTATAGTTCTCTATGTTCAGTACTGTACGCACATCAATATCTGCCGCTTCTGCAACTTGATTCTGTGTGAAACCAAGTTCAGCTCGCGCACGCTTTACTGCGTCGCCTAAAGGCCTAGAATAAGATTGCATTATAATTCACCTCAAAAATATTTTACAATACACTCTTTTCTGACTAAATTCATCACAGTGCGCCTTTTTTAGGTATTACAATTTATTTGTTTGGTGAAGGGAGGTTTCGATGAATCCTAGGCCACTTTGGTTTTCTGAGTTGTCGAATGTGAATTTCAATGTTGCATAGAAGTTCGGTACGGAAAACAAAGTGTACTGCGATTCATATCAAGAAAAGAGAAACGAGTTGAGTTTCGATGCCGCTCTCCACCTTCCCCCGTTCAGATTGCCATTCATCCCCTAACCATCTGAACGGAGGAATTACAAATGACGACCATCAATCTGAAAGACTTTTACCCGTGGTACACCCACGACGAATACATAGAGGTTTCCGATGAAGTGGCCGAGGAACTCATAGCCAGCAAGCGGCGTGAGGCCGCCCATGCGGAACGAGTACGCTACAACAAGGCGTTCTACTCCCTGGATTGTGATGATGGGATCGAATACTCCGCTTGCCTGCACGAGCCCAGTCCCCAGGAGCTTATGGATCGCAAGGAGCTGTTTTTCCGGCTGTGGAACGCCCTCAACTCCCTGCCGGAGCTCCAGGGCCGCCGCGTGGACGCTCATTTGATCCTGGGAAAGAGCTACCGTCAGATTGCCCGTGAGGAGGGCGTAGACAAAAGCGCCGTCCGGCACTCGGTAGAGAGCGGTATCAAGCAGATGAAAAAATATTTGCAGGAAAATTTCTAACTGCCATCTCCATTTGTCCCCCTTTTTCTGGTGGTATATGAGAGGAAGTTCCTCTCAACAAAGGGACACCGGGGCCCCTGATATAGCACGGGGAGCTCAGCGGTGGGTGTCTGACACCAGCGCCGCAAGTGGGACAGGCCATCCCACGGCCACGATCCGCCGGGTCAGGTTGGCCGCCTGACTGTCCGGGCCGCCGCCCCTTTGTGCGGGGCCGTCGCGCCGAGTATTGCTGTCTAACGACAGGCCAAGAAAATGAGTGCGGCGGCCCCATCTTTAGACCTATGGATACTTTGTCCAGAAGTGAGGCAAGGAACAGGGCCAGCATCAGGAACGGTGCTGGCCCTGTTCGTTTCCCCACGGGACAACGGGGAGTTTGTCCGTGTCAGTCCATCCATGAGAGAGGAGGCCGTATATGCCAAAGTCAAATGCCGTTTTTGCCATTGATGGGTTTGAAATATCCGCCACCTTTGCGGAGTCACAAAACACCGTGGCCATTGGGCAGGTCAAGCAGATTTTGCTCTCGTCCTTTGTGGCGCAGACCACATCCACCCGGCCCGGAGTCATCCTTGTCAAGCCCTCGGAACAGAGGGATAATAATGGTGGGGGTAGTCCCTATGCACCTTGACAAGTTCAAAAATCCTGCGTACGAAAAGCCTCTTTTCACCTGCCTAAATGACATTTGAAAGGATGGCTTATACATGGAAAATCAAATGATAACTGGCACTCGCGTTGACTGTTTATACCGGGTGTCTACCGATAAGCAGGTGGATCACAACGATAAAAACCAGGCCGACATTCCCATGCAGTGGAAAGCCTGCCACGCCTTTTGCGAGAAAATGGGCTGGACGATTGTTCACGAGGAACAGGAGGATGGCGTTTCCGGCCATAAGGTACGGGCGGAAAACCGGGACAAGCTACAAATCATCAAGGAACGGGCCCGGCAGGGCAAGTTTGATATTCTGCTGGTGTTCATGTTTGACCGCATCGGGCGGATCGCAGACGAAACGCCCTTTGTGGTGGAATGGTTCGTCAAGAACGGCGTCCGGGTTTGGAGTACCCAGGAGGGTGAGCAGCGGTTTGACAATCACACCGACAAGCTCACCAACTACATCCGCTTCTGGCAGGCGGACGGCGAAAGCGAAAAAACCTCCATCCGTACCAAAACCGCTCTGGGGTAGCTTGTGGAGGATGGAGGCTTCAAGGGTGGCGTCGCCCCCTATGGCTATGACCTTTTGAAAAGCGGGCGGGTGAACAAGCGCAAGCACGAGGTTTACGAGCTGGCCCTCAGCGAAACCGAGGCCGCTGTCGTCCGCATTGTCTTTGATAAGTATGTACACGAGGGCTACGGAGCCCAGCGGATCGCCACCTACATTAAATAACCAGGGCTACCGGGCCCGCAGCGGCAAGATGTGGCATCACGCCACCATCCGGGGTATCATCTGTAACCTGACCTATACAGACGTACTCCGCAGCGGTGAGAGCCGTTCCAAGGTGCTCCCGCATTTACAGATTATTGAACCGGAGTTATTTGAGGCCGCTCAGCGCATCCGCACAAACCGGGCCAACGCTGCCGAAAAGGAACGCACTGTTCCCCGCAACATTGGCGGGCAGTCCCTCTTGTCTGGAAATGTCTTTTGCGGCCATTGTGGAGCAAGGCTCACTCTCACCACCAGCGGGAAGGCATACCCTTGTAAAGACGATCCCCGCCGGGTGATCAAGCGGGTGCGGTATATCTGCTATGGTAAAACCCGCAAACAGACAGACTGTGACGGGCAGACGGGCTACACGGCCCATATTCTGGATGGGATCATTGATAAGATGGTACGTCAGATTTTTGAGCGCATGAAAGCAATCCCTAAAAGCGAGATTGTCAACACTCGTTACCGTGAAAAAATGGAGGAGCGGAAACGGTTGCTTCAAAGTGTCCGGGCGGAGCACGTCAAAGCTGCCGTTGAATTAGATATGCTGAAAGCAGAGGTCATCAAGGCCCTGCGCGGGGAAAGCGCCTTTTCCAAAGACCTGCTGGGCTCTATGGTGTCCGAAGCCGAGGCCAAGTGCACCGAGCTCCAAAAGCAGTTTGAAGCGGCCCAGGCCGCCTATGAGGAAGGGCAAACTGTCCTGAGCTCTCTGGAGGCTCAATATGACGACATCATTTCTTGGGCGGATATGTATGACAGCGCCAGCCTGGAGGCAAAGAAAATGATCGTCAAATGCCTAATCAAGCGGGTGGAGGTTTGCCGGGACTATAAGCTGCACATCGACTTTAATATTGACTTTGAGCAGTTCAACGGCGGCCTGGACATAGTGACCTTTGCTGCATAAACAAAAATCCGCTTCCTTGCGGAAACGGATTTCTGACTTGTGCCTCTCATGGTGGAGATAAGCGGGATCGAACCGCTGACCTCTTGAATGCCATTCAAGCGCTCTCCCAGCTGAGCTATACCCCCATATATGGGAGAGGCACAAGATTTCGATTTTCAATTTTGGTGAGGGGTGCTAGTACACGCTTGTACCAGGCTCCCAGCTGAGCTATACCCCTATGTTCAATTTTTGCTGTTTTGCTGACCGAACGAATTGTATTTTAGCAGAGTATTACCCATTTGTCAACTACTTTTTTGTTTTTTTGCCAATAGAGCGAGAAGAGCGAGAGTTCTTTGTAATTTGGGAGTTGAGCGCTATAGTGGACTATTATAAGCAGGCATAATCAAAAATAAATATCGTTTTGCTGGAGTCTCTAAGAGTGCCGTTCCAATTTTTAGCCCTTGGGAGATGCAGGGCACATATTTTAGACTTGTTCAAAAGAGGGGGGCGGTTCAGGTTGCGTGCGTCAAAAAGATAGATGCTATTATTAATTGCAAACATAGTACGAAGTATTCAATTTGCGTGATGCTCTCACTTTTATACGCCGTCCACACAGCTTACCTAAATGAATTTGTAAAAAAGCGAAAAAAGTAGTTGACAAATGGGTAATACTCTGCTAAAATACAATTCGTTCGGTCAGCAAAACAGCAAAAATTGAACATGGGGGTATAGCTCAGCTGGGAGCGCAAGCAACCGGGTATGCTCCCCCGCAACGGAGAGTAAAGTCAAAAAATTGAATAGCTCAGAAATCCAGCAAAATCAAGGGTTTCTGGCAACATGGGGGTATAGCTCAGCTGGGAGAGCGCTTGAATGGCATTCAAGAGGTCAGCGGTTCGATCCCGCTTATCTCCACCAAAAACAATGACTCACACAGACCAAATGTGTGAGTCATTGTTCTATCCATACGAAAACACAAAGAGGACGGACACCTGATTCCCTTCCCCCGGAGAAAAACCAATATAGTTATTGAAGCGGAGATTCGATGATAGAATCTCCGCTTTTTTGTTGTCGTCCCAACAGATAAAAAAGAAATGAGGTTTAACCATTGAAAAAATTTTTTGAAGAACTTTCCCGGCGCCTGAGAGAAGGCGGAGTTGAATCATCCAATGTAGAGGATAGGCGGCTGGAGATTTTCCTCCATGGTCAGCCTGTCCTCTTTGTTTCTCCAGGAAACGATGTGTTCCTTTTTCCTGCCGGAAGCAATAATCCGGAGGCCAGTGAATTGTACCACAGAGTCGCACAGACCGCAGATGAAGTGTACACTTATGTTGAGGCGGTTCAAACTGCGCCCACCCTTCATATCAGCGGTCTGAGCGAAAAATTCCATCTGCTGGCGGATTTTGGCGGCGCAGTGCTGGCTGGCCGGGAGTTGGAAAATGGCAGGGGCTATCAGTTTGTCACTTGGATCTGGGACTATAACAGAACCGGCGTGAGCTACGGACATTATTATGATGAAGATTTTTGCGGGGCCAAGCAGGATTTTGCCGTCCGCTCTGGGCTGATCTCCAAGACCCAGCTTTTCTCACCGGAGGAGCTAACTGAACTCTACCGGGCCACAGACTACCTGCTGGATGAAGGCCCAGAGCTGGAAGATGGACACCTCAAAGCCATGCAGACCGCAAGGACAAAGATCGAATACACTGTCCCAGATCTGGCGGACAGACTGGAGCAGGGACAAGCACAGGAGCCACAAATTGATATGTGACATCAGAAAAAGCGGGAGCCGCATCTGCACACACTGTGCAGCATAAGCGGCTCCCGCTTTTTTGCTTTGAAAGAAGGAGTGTGCCATGACAAGATATTTCGCTCAGAATACCCCTCGAGCTGGTCTGGAGCATATGATGATGAGCGTCCCTGGCTTCCAGAAGCGCGGCGGCGGGATGATGATCCTCAGCCGCTTCTGCTACAAGCCGGAGGATGTGGATTGCCGGTACTGCCTGCATTACCGCCGCCGATCCTGTCAAGTCCGCACCTGTCCGTATATCGCGGAGCGGTTGAAGTCCGGCGCGATTGAGTACCTGGATTTGATTCTGGAATATTTCGGACACATCCCTCATGCCGGCCTGCACAAGAGGATTCAGGCTGTGGAACACTGGAGCGGGCCGGATCAGGCAGTCCTGCACACAGTGTCCGTCCACCTCAGAAGCCGCTTTGCGGACAGGGTATGGGATGATGCGCCTCCTGGCTATCTGGCGGCGCTCTATCTTCTCGCCTCAAAGGAGCGACTCTGGCAACCGGCGCTCCCCGCTCTTTCACACGATTCCATTGATTTCAGCCGCATCGTATCCAAACCCCATGGATTTGCGATACAGGATTACCCCATCTTTTATTCCGCCAGACGGCTGTATGACCTGAAGTCACCCATGGAGGCAGAAGATTTGGCACACCCAAAACTGGTGAGTGATCTGGACTTCCACAATATTATTTACGCAACCATGATTGCCAGATATGGAAAGGCGGTCATGGATGCGAGTAAGGAGGCACCAGAATGGGCTATGTGCTGAAAGCGGTACTGAGCAGCGCTCAGCACCCGGAATATGGGCAGATTACGGTTCCATTCCCTATCCCCGATGAGAAATATGACCGCATGATCGAACTGCTGGAGCCATTGGAAATCGGTGACGCGCTCCGGCAGGATTGCCGGGTGGATGAACTGGACAGCTTCTATACCGTACTGAACAGGCTGGTTGGCTCATTGGTCAATTTTGATGAGCTGGACTATCTGGCCAAACGGCTGGACAGTTTTGATGACGGTGAGGCTGCCCAGTTCCAGGGAATGGCCTGCAAATTGGGCGTCTCAAATATAAAGGATTTCATCAATCTGACCTTTTGCTGCCAGCAGGCCACGGTCATCACAGACTTCTCCGACCTGGACGCCATTGGGCGGCAGCACTACATGACGATGCAGGGTGGGGGCTGCAGAATCGAGGAGCTCGAGCGGCTGGATGGCCGCAAGTTCGCTCTGGACCTGATCCTCAATCATCTTGAGGGAAGGATTACCCCTTATGGCGTGGTCTATGATAACGGGATGAAACTGGAGCAGCTCTATGACGGCCGCCACTTCCCCTGTTACCACTACCAGCCGAATCTGCTGGCGGTAGGGCTTTCCTCCCGGCAAGAGCCGGAAAATACAGATCAAATCACTTGGCTGCTCCTGCCCTGCTCCGAGCAACAGCTCCAGCGTGGAATTGCACGCTCAGGCGTTAACATCCACGATGCCCGCATCTGGTATGAGGACAGTCTGCTTCCATCCGAGGTGGAGGAGGTCCTGGAGGGACAACGGGAGGATCTATTCGCGCTGAATGATATGGCGACGGCCATCGCTGCACTGTCTGATTTGGAACAGAAAAAGTTGACGGCGGTCATGGAGATGGCCAAGCCGGAGTGTGCCAGCGAGATACGCGAACTGGCCAAAAATCTGGAGCTGTTTGAGTTTGCACCCAAAGTCCGCACTCCCGCCGAATATGGCAGATACATGATCCAGGACTCCGGCCATTATGAATATGACCCCAATCTGGAGGAGTTCTATGATTATGAGCGTTACGGCAAACTCCGTATGGAGAAGGAAACAGGAGCCTTCACGGAGAAAGGATATGTGGCCTACTGTGGCACATTGACATTGGGGGAGCTGATGGCCGGCGGTCCGGCAGAGCAGCACCAGCGGGAACAGGAATTTCAGATGGGAGGAATGTAACGATGATTCTGTTGACTCTGAGCCGGGGAAAAGGAGAAGAAACTGTCCGTCTGCAACTGCCCGCCAGTCCCGCTGAGATTGGGGAGGCATTTGCCTTCCTGGACAGAATCAGCCTCGATACCACAGCCACCGCCATCCTGGATGTGAGCAGCAATGTACCGGTCCTTTACCGATGCCTGTACGATGTGGATGTAGAAGATTCGGAGCAGTTTCAAAAACTACAAAAACTGGCGGAACGCACAGAGGCACTTTCTCCGGCGAAAGCCGCCATCTTTTCCGGGGCATTGGATGCGGAGTGTGTCTGGAACTTGGAGGGGGCCCTTACTGTGGCGGACAGGCTGGATGAGTATATGCTCGTCAACAATGTGTCGTCTGATTCAGAATTGGGCATCTACCTTGTGAACAAAGGGATCACACCATTTCCGGATCGCTTCAAGCCCTATATCAATTATGCCCGTGTGGGGGCTGAATATCGGGAAAAGCATGGAGGAGAATATTCCAGCGGCAATTATGTGCAGAAAAAGACACCTGAACTTTTGGAGAACGAGAGATTGGACGGCGTTTTCCGGATATGGATGGAAAACCCCTGCCCTGTTCGTGTACAGAGCGAAACAGCGCAGATCACTCTGCCTGCGACCTTTGAGCAATTGGAGAGCGCCAGACAACTTCTGGGAGTGGACAGCCTCAATATGGCGAAACTCACTCGGGTGGAGGCCCTGCGGCCTTATCTGGGGGAATATCTTCCTCTCCAGGGGATGGATCTGAGACTGGAGCAATTGGACGAGTTGGCGGAAAATATCCGGATAATGGATCAGGAGGATGGCGCATTGCTGAAATACCTCTCTGTCCTTGAGGTGGAACAGCCGGCAACGCTCCAGGAGGCTTTGAGGTTTTCCATCGAACTGGATGACTACGAGCGTGTACCGGACGATCCGGAGGAATATGGCAAGCAGGTGTTGGAGCGGATCGGGGCGGACGAGGAGCTGATCTCTACCCTCGATGGCTTTACGGATTTCGAAGCAATGGGCAACTTTTATATGCGGGAGGATGGTGTGAGAAGGACCGAATTTGGCCTGCTCCGAAAGCTCAGTGATCCGTTCCCTGAAGTACAAGATGGGTTGCAGATGCATTAATCCCTGTACGCAGATACAAGATACGCTGTGGAACCAGCACGAGTGGGAAAACACTGTGAATATGGGAGGGATTAAATGAGCATTAACATCTGGACAGACTCCATGCAACACGCAGCGTTGCTTGGAAAACCTGTGCTGTTCACCAACTGGCTGATTCAGCGGGATATCATTCCTGATGGGTGGTACTGCTATGACCTGCGGGGGACACATAAATCTCCCAGCACCCGAACCACTCTGGTGGATCATGCCGCTGACTATCATGCAGGAACCGTACTTTCTCCAATCCCTTTAAAGCATGAAGGTACTGCTTCGCGCCGGGTCAACGGCACATTTTATCTGCTGGGAGAAGAAATGACGCTGGAGCAGTTTTGCGAGGAGCATGATCTGGCCTACCCCCAGGATAATCGTGAGTTTGTACTGCGCCCCGCCTCCCTGGATGAGGCGGGGCTGTTCTATTCCGAAGAAAAGCTGGACGAGGCACTGGGTACTGTAGGCCACCTCCGCATGGATTTCGGCCATGGTGAGAAGGAGTTCTGGCACACCTGGTGGCCCCATAACGAGGATAGGTTCAACACCCCGGAGTTCAAAGAGGTGCTGCAGCGATTTGTGGACGACCTGCGTCAGACTGGACTCCTGAAGAATCTGGGGGCCATGGACGCCTACTGCTGGCAGCATGGCGGCTCCATCACAGAGGACCGCAGGAGTTATGGCTATATTGCGGAAACAGAAAATTACCGTTTCTGTCTACGCTGTACTCCCTTTCCCGGCGAGTATCAGGGGTACCTCTATTGCTATGATCTTTGCCAGCAGGAGATGTACCGACAGGAACACCCTGTGGTAGGTCGGGTAACCTTCGCCAGCGGCGAACAGCAGGAGTTCACGGATTCCAAGGCGTTGCTCCAGGCCATCCGGGAGGAACTGCCCTTCCGCAGCACAACCGGCTTCCGCTTTGAAACGCTGACAGACGATCCGGAGGTCAAAAAAGCGGTAGACGATATCCTGTTGGATTTTGCCGGTGAGGACAATTCACGCCGTACCTGCAACTATGGACTGACTGAAACTGGGAAGCAGGCTCTTAGGAAAGCCGCAGATCCCAGCATTCCCCACACCTATGCCTGGTTTGTCATGGCGGACACCAATACCCCGCAGGAGATAATCAGGCAAGATCTGACTCTGGAGGAAGCAATCCAAATCTACCAGGACAGCAATACCAGTGAGAAACGGCTGGGCGTTATTAAGGACGGTATCGCCACAGTGGACTTTGTTCATTTCCAGAGCGGTGAACAGCAATTCTTTACGGATCACGAAAAACTGGAAAGCTTCCGGTCGGACCTCGTGGTGGCGGAGGCGATGGAACGGCTCTATCAACAATTAAATCAGCCGGATATTGGGATTAGAATGGGAGAGATGTAAATGCAAAGCGTACCGAGAGAGTGGCTGGACTTCTTGCGGCAGCAGTTCCCCAAGGATTCCCGCATCCAACTCACAGAGATAGGCGGTAATCCCCGGCCCATTTCCCCCGGCAGTACCGGGAAACTGGATTATATCGACGATGCCGGGCAATTCCATGTAAAGTGGGACAATGGATGTACCTTGGCTCTGGTGCTGGGAGAAGACCGATTCTCGGTCTATCTGCCAGAGCCTCAGACATTCAAATTGTATATGCCGCTCACAGCGGACTTCTATGGACGGGACGAGTGGGGGGATATGTCAGAGGACGGTGAGGAGTGGGATGGCCGCACCCTCATGGATTATGAGGGACAAATTCTGTCCGCTCTGGTAAAAAACCGGGTACCAGAGGAAAACGAGAGCGGCCTCATGCACTGGTACGGTGAGGACGACAGTGTAGATCACAAGGTCCGCTCGGCGGTGTTTACTGTTGAGGTCAGGAATCGCCAGCTCTGGGGTGTAGCGGAGTGCCGGGTGGCCGGAGAGCTGACTCCGGAAGAGCTTACCATCTTAAAAGAGTACCTGGGTGGACAAGCCTCTGACGGATGGGGCGAAGGCTTCGAGCAGCGCCCCATCGAGGTGGACGGCGGCGAGCTGTATGTCCATCTGTGGCAGCCTGATGATTGGAGCATCCAAACCGAACAGGAACGGTTTGCCCCCAAGGTGGCCGAGGGGTTGCCGGAACTGTGCTTCTCCACCCTGCGGACCACCGGACAGCTTATCTGCATCAAACGGGGTGAAACTGGCTACTACCCCTCCGACTGGGATACCGGCGACAAGGAAGGGAATGTGGAACTGGCGGATGAGTTGAACGAAGACCTGGGCGTCACCCCCATCCAGCGGCAAGCTATGGAGATAGGAAGCATGGCTGGGTGGGATGTGCCTGGTGCTGACCCCAAACACTATGAAGAGTCATACTCGGGACAGACAAGTTGTGCAAACTTTGAGCAGAAACAGTAAAATGGGAGGATTTTGTAATGTCGCAGCAAAAGCAGGCCCCACTTCCCCGGCAGGAGTTTCAAGAGTGGCTGGAAAATGCCGCTGTGCCAGTTTTAGTTCTGCAAAAGGGCAAGCATTTGGGCTCAGTAGTGAAAGTTCCCGCAACGCCAGAGATTGATTACCTCTTTGGATGCGAAACATTTTATGGAGAGAGGATCAGCTGGAGCGACCGTTTGGAGTTCTGCGGCCTGTACGACCGGCAACACCAGGCGCTCCATCTTCTGGATGACCCCCTTCCCAACTTTGTCTCCGGACTGACGGAAGAAGAATGCCAGGATTCTACGGCGTTTGGGAAGCGCATCGCTCAGGAGGTCGACCGCTATGTTGAGGCGGCCATTTCCAATGACCGAAGTCGCCTCTCTGTCAGGGAACTCACCAGTGAGAGGAACATCAATTCATACCGGTATTACAAGGGAACCGAGGCAGGGCGGGAGGCAGCTTCCCTCGTTTTTTCTGGGGAGAAACCCGATGTACAGTTTCACAGTGAGTATTATACATCCTTGACAGAAGACACCCTGCTCTCCTACCTCAAATCCCCGGAGGATTATATAAAAACAACTGCGGAACAGTATATGCGGGACAACCAGGAGGAATTTCTGGCGCAGTTTCTAAAGAAGGATGCGTTGCTGGCAGAGTATCAGATGCTCAGCCAGGACAGCGATGCACCGGTCTATCGGATGCGGGCGATTACAGATGCCCTCCAAAAAAGTGGCGCAAAGGCGGTCAATGTCACGGTACAGAAGGACGGAGTGGAACTGACCTTCAAAACATCGGCTGAATCCCTGAAAGGGCTGAAGTCTCAGTATTCCACATGGTACATTGCTCCGTCAGACCGCCTGCAGTTCAGGCATCTTTTTGGCGCTGGCTCCGACTACTCCGCAGAGGATATCATCCGCATCGCTTATGGCCGAAGCACACTCTATGAGGCCCCTTCCGCTCCTGCAGAAGATATTGAGATGCAGGGAATGAGTTTATAGAAAGAGGCGTATAAAATGGATCTTGATGGGAGAACGCGGCAGTTTTTTTCGGTATTGTCGGAGCGGTTAAAGGAAAAGGGCTTCTCCTCACGAATTGCCGATGACGGATGCCTGGCAGTGAAATCGAAAAAGATGCGAGGCAAAGAGCAGACACAGTGCTCTGTGGGAAAGGATGGCGAAGTATACTGCCGCTCCGTGGATTTTGCGAATATTTCTCGGAAAAGAGACTTGGAATCCATATTGGAAACCGTGAACGAAGTTCACTCAGACATGGAACCGCCCGAGGCTCCTGAGCAAGAGTCTACACAGGGAGGGATTACTCTTGGATAAGACAATTTTCGAGGTGGAGATCAGCAACAGTGGACCTAAATCTTATGAGACGGCCACGGTAATGAAAATGCCAGCATCCTTTGCGGAGTTCAGCGACGCACTCCAAAAGGCGAGAATCAAAGACGGTAGCTTCTGCAAAAATGAGCTAACCTGCATCCATTACAATGGCCTCACGCATGCCATGATTGGGTGGAATGCTAATCTATACGACCTAAACCTGTTTGCCCAGCGATTGGCCTCACTGACAGAGGAGCAGAAAAAAGGGATGGATGCTCTTTTGAAAATCAAGCAGAATCACCGCGTCGCTCCCATTCCGCTGAACCAATTGATTAACCTGACCTACAATACCGATATCTGCTGTTTTGCGCCCCGAGTTTCCAATCATGAAGAACTGGGGGCGTTTTTATACGCAAATGAAATGCTCTCAAATGAGGCTATGGCTCTGCTTGACACCACAGAGGAGGGCAGCGGCTTTCGGGAAAGACTGCTGGAACTGCTGGGAGAACAGCATCAGGAGGATCATGGCGGCGTGTTCACCGACTTCGGCTATGCGGAACTGGGTGGAGAAATCAAGGACATCTATGTGTGCCAGTCCAATGAAACGGCTTGCTTCCATCGCTCCGATGCTCCGGTGGTGCTGGAGGTGCGTAAGGGATTTTTCAATGACCCAAGCTATGATAACGACAAAACCGCAGTGCTGAATCTTCCCGCAGCGGATGCCGGTATATGGAGAGCGGTGGAAAAAGTAGATGCCGCCTCAGTGGATGAATGTGCATTCCGCTGTGTGGATTGCCTGATCCCCTTCCTGCGGGATGCTATCAACAACGCTATCGACGATGAGGATGGCATTGAACAGGCCGACGAATTTGCCAAGCGGTTGGCTCAAATAGAACGGGAGTGGCCCGAATCGGATATGGTCAAGTATAAGGCGCTTTTATCCGTGGTTGACCACCCCAGTCTGCAGGACGCCACACGGTTGATGGGCGAGATTGACCAGTACGAACTCCGTCCCGAGGTAGCGCAGGCCTGGGGCTATGCGGAGATGATGTTCCGTGAGAAGTATTCTGCTTTACCAGAGGAGCTGTTCCAGACCCCGCAGGCGGCCCAGATCGGCCAGAAGATGCTGGATGACCGGCTGGGGGTTATCACAGAGTATGGTCTGATCCGCAGAAAGGACGGCCAGCCTCTCCCGGTATTTCAGCCGGAACAGGAAATAGGACAAGGACTGGAGATGATGTGAGCGATGTCAGATCAAAACGCCGCCCTCTTTGACAAGCTGGACGGCTTCTATGTTACAAAATCGGAGCATGACTGGCTGGAGCGGCGCTTTTCCAATATGACAGAGAAAGAAAAGATCCTGTTCCAAGGGGCGATGGAGTTGGAGAAGCCCCAAGAGATCGGCCATGTGATGCGGATTGCGTCCCAACTGGACTGTTACGACCTCTTCTATGGCGCGGGAGACGAGGCCGCGCTTGGAAAATTTGTCATGGAGAGCATAGAGTGTTCCTCGGATGCCGCCCGTCCATTCCTGAATGCGGAGCATTTGGGGGCCGCCTACCACCAGTCGCAGAATGGAGCCTTTTGTAACGGTCACTATGTGCGGAACATCAAACTGGCAGATCCCTTCGTAGAGGAAGATCCCACCCTCCAGCCGGTCGCCGGTGACTATGCCATACGAGTTAAACTGGCCAGCCGGAGCAATATGGAGGGGATTTGGGTTGGCTTCCCGGATTCCGGCGAGTATATCGACTCAAACCATCCGGACGAACTCCTGCTGGGGCTGGACTCGCTACAGGCAGAGAGCCTCAGCGAGTGCATCGCACTGGAGGTGGACTGCTGCCTGCCCCAGCTGACGGGTATTCTCGACCAGTACGACTCAGCCAGCGAACTGGTTCGCCATGCCATTGACTTCGGTTATGTTTGGGCGGAACAGGGTCAGGGGGCACCCCACTGGTTGGACAAATGGCAGGCGGTGCTGGAGCTGGAGGACTGCCACCGGCTGGATTTGGCTCTGGATCTCGCCCAGAATCTCCAGCACTATGAGTTCTTCCCCCGCGGCATGGACTTGGCCGCATACGGGCGGGAACTTGCGGTCCAAAACGGCGTGATCCCGCCCAGCAGACTGATAACAGACGCCTTTGACGGGGCTGCCTACGCAGAGGCCAATATGGGTCAATATGGCCTCTCGACCACCGACCACGGCTATGTAGCCTGGAACGGTGGAGAGCGCCGGTATGAGTATAGCCAGCCTGAGCACCACAGTCCCGCTCTGTCAATATAGCCGATCTATTGCCAAGTCACAAAAACCGCATCTGTCCGCTGCGGGAGCTGGGGGTGATTCGATGAAGTAAAAACAGGATATAGAATATGACACAGGGGCCGTTTTCCGAAAGGGGAAAACGGCCCCTTCTTTTTTATGCCCTTTTTCGGAAAACAGGCCCGGAAAGGAGGCATTCATGGAGAAAGAACGGCTGGCGGAATATCTGGAGCAGTACCACATGGGAGCTCTCAACGCCGCCACCAGCCGGGAGTTGGAACTGACCTTCGGCATCAAAGGGATTCAGGTTCGACACATGGTCAATGCCCTGCGGCGGGATGGCGTCCCCATCGCCAGCAACGGGAGTGGATACTTCTATGCCGCCACGGACCAGGAGGTGCGGGCCACCATCGCCCATCTGACCAGGCGGATCAGCGGAATCGCGGCCGCCATCCGGGGACTGGATCGGACTCTGGAGCGAGAGGATACCGCACAGACCCGCCTGCCGCTGGATGGGGGTGATACGCCCTGAACAGTTTCATGTCCTGGATTGGAGGCAAGAAGGCCCTGCGGGAGTTGATCGTCCGGCTGTTCCCCCTCTACTATGAGCGGTACATTGAGGTGTTCGGCGGCGGGGGCTGGGTACTGTTCCACAAGCCTCCCGGCAACGACTTTGAGGTCTACAATGACTTCAACGGCCTGTTGGTCAACCTGTACCGCTGTGTGCGGGACAAACCGGAGGAGCTGATGGAGGCTCTGCGGTATGTACTCAACGCACGGGAGGACTTTGACCGCATCCGCTCCGCCTTGGCGCGGGACAGCCCCGCCAGCGATGTCCAACGGGCGGCATGGTTCTATCAGCTCATCCGCTACAGCTACGCCTCCGGGCTGACCAGTTTTGGCAGCCAGCCCCACGATATGCGGAGCAACTTTCCGCTCATTGAGCAGGCCCACCGGAGGCTTGCCAAGGTGGTTATTGAGAACAAGGACTTTGAAAAACTGCTCCGTCAATATGACCGGCCAGTGAGCTTTTTCTATCTCGACCCGCCCTACCATGCCACCGAGGGGTATTACCAGAACATTGGTGAAGACGGTTTCACCGAAGCCGACCACATCCGCCTGCGGGACGCCCTGATGCGGATCGAGGGCAAATTCCTGCTCTCCTACAACGACGACGCCTTTGTCCGCGGGCTGTACGACAGGCCAGGCATCTACCTCATGGAAACCACCCGTATCAACAACATCAAGCAGAGGTACGACAATGGGGCTCAGTTCCCGGAACTGCTTATCGCCAACTATGACCTGCGGGAGCGGAGCCGGGCGGTTCCCTCTCAAATGACGCTGTTTGACTGGAACGGGGGTGAGGCAATTGGATGAACAGCTCTCTGAACTGGAAAAGCTCCAGCAGGCGGCTCAGCTGATTGAGGAAATGAGTCAGGGCCGCCTTCAGGTCTGCCCCAGCGTAGTGGGTCAGGTCTATATCCGCCCGCAACACGATTCCAACTTGGGAATGGATATGCGGATCGACAGCATCCCCGGCCAGCCGCATTACCGAATCACCTTTACCGCGCAGCTCCGCCGGATGGGGACGGATATGGTTGCGGACGATCTTCGGGCACTGCTGTCCGAGGTTGGCCAGACCTATGCGCTGATGGCCGCCCTTGAAGCAAGGCGCTATACGCCGACAGGAGAAGATCTGACAGCCTTCCGGGACGGGCTGGCTGCCCAACAAGGACAGGAATGGCCGGGAGCATCCAATCCAGCCCGTTCTACAATTTCAATGTAATAAGGAGAAGAAGATGAAATTCAACAAACAGATAAACAATGGTACTCTTTTGATTCCCGGCGGAACGTTCAAGATCAGTGGCTTTGAGGGCGGAGAAAAGGTCGAGATCCACACGCTGGACAGCGCGGTGGTCGTTCTGAAAAAGCAAATGACCACCATGGAACTGATCCAGGCGATGGATGCCCTGCACCGGCTGGCCACGGAGCTCACCGTCCATCTGGCCAGAGTCTGTGGCACCTGTGATGACTGCGAGGATGGCTGCCCATTCGATGATCTGGAGGACGGTATGCTGGAACTGCCAGACTACCTGCGGGAAGAAGCCGGCATCCCTGCCGGGGCCAAGCTCTGTGTCTATGTGGATGACGAAGAAAAGACCGTCACCATTGCCGAGGCCGGATATGACCATGACCTGCGGGATGTGCCTCCCTACCTGCTGGAGATGCTGGGTGAAGCCGGAATCTGCCTGGGCGAGCTGGAGGAACAGCTGATGGTGGGGAATCTCATCTACGGAGAACGCACCGCATGCAATGGGCAGGAGGAACACGGCGATGAGTAAGATCCATACAACGGTTCGGGTCGGTGTAGACGGGTCTCTGACCCTGCCTGCATTTTTCATGCGCGGAATGGGCTATGAGCCGGGGGAAGAAGTTCCCATCACCACCCCAGCGAACCAGTACATCTGCGACTGTGACGCAAACAGCCTCCTGGTGACCAGAACCTGTGACGACGCTGAGTGTACCGGATACACCAGCAGCGGTATGGAACTCAATCTGCCCGCCGCACTGTTATCCGAGGCATCTATCCCCGTGGGAGAAGAAGTCGCGGTTCTGGCCGCGGATGGAGCGCTCATCATCGTCCCCTCAACGGAGGAACTGCGGGAGCTTTCGGTGGAGCTTTGCTGCCTGCTCAATGAGCTGGGCATCAGCCCGCTGACGATCCCCCCAGCGGGCAAATGGCGCCTGCCGTAAAGGAGGCAAGATGGAACAGGATATCTACCTCTATCCCGGCTCACAGTCAGAGGCCCACAGACTTGGGGAAGCTGCGCTCTGGGATGCAAGTTTCCACGCCAATGTATCCTGTGCGCGGGACATCGAAGCCGTCATCCGCGTCTATGGCGACGGCCGCAGCGCATTAAAGCCGGAAGCATCCCAAATGGTGCTGAAACGGTGGGGCTTCAAGCGGACCAATTTCGTCCTGGCCAACACGATGGAAAGGCTGGGGCCTTACAAGGAGCAGCTCAGCGCGGAAAACCAAGAATGGCAAAAGAAAACCTATGTCCCACCCGATGATGCCCATAACCGTTATTTTGAAGTGGACACCGCCCTGGCGTATCTGGACGCATTTATCAGTCAAGTGAGGGAGGCATACGGCAAGCTGGAACTATTTGGGCCGGAGCACTGCGAACCCAACTCCTATGAATCTCTGGACTATGAGGGCCGGGTGTTGGTGCTCAGTCCAGACACCCTCAAGGAGTCCTGCTGGACGCCCCAGAACCAGCTCTGGCTGGCCCATGACGGCTTTGGATGCAGCCCCCACGCTGTCGTCCGGTCTATCCGCTGTACCTGCCTGGGCGATGGAGAGCAGACCAGATGGAACCGCACAGACTTCACCGGCGTTCTGAAAGAGGAATTCCTCCCCGGCTGGGCCAGAGAAAAGCTGGAGGAGCTTCAAGGGCAGAACGCAGGCATGGGAGGGATGGAAATGACTTAACCGCAGAAAGGAGATATGCCGCCATGCGAAGTGTGGAAATGAAAAATCGATGTCTGCTCTACTATGGGAATCCAGTGGGCTATAGGACAGAACAAGGAGTGGTGGCGGACTCCATGTTCCGCCGTGAGGAGTTGGAGGACTGGCTGGCAAGGAAGGGGCTGGCTGTCCGGTGGGAGGACGGCATCTATGACCGTCTCTCCAGCGGTGGATACCAGAAGGCAGCAGACAACGGGCCAGCCCTGAAATCCTGCCGTATCTGGCAGCTCGGCCCCTCAGCTCCCGCCGCCATGCGCTTCATTGGGCTGGACCGCATGAGTGGTGAATATGGCGGACCTGACCTTACCCGTTACCAGGCAGTGTTTGACGGCACTGTCAGCACCAACAGTCTGGATGGGATTTGGGAGGCATTCTGTCGCAGGTCCCTGGGCAGCGACGGACAGCCGCTGGCCATCTCAGACCTTGTCGAACTCTACGACGATTCCGGCAGCGAGTTCTACTATGTGGACCGCACAGCTATCGTCCCCGTCCAACTGAAAACCCCGGAGCAGGAATCAGGCATGACCATGACCCTGTGACCCAAGAGCGGAAAAGCCACTTATTTTTTATATTCATAAAAAGGAGGAACACACCATGGCAAAAGCGCAGACCACAAGTGAAAACCACCAGGGAGAGGTTTCCCAGCAGGATACTCCTGTCCTTCCCATGCAGTATGATGTCCGTATCCACTCTATCCAGTTTGACGGTCCCTGCCGGGCCACCGCATCGCTGAACATCAACGGCTGTTTTGCCGTCCGGGGCGTCAAGCTCATGGAGGGCAGCAATGGGCTGTTTGTATCCATGCCCGGCCAGATCAACAGCAAGGGTGAAATCAAGGACATCTGTTTTCCGTACACACGGGAGGCACGCGCCGAACTGGAATCGGCTGTCGTGACCGCCTACCAGCAGGCACTGACGCAGGGGATGAACCGCTCTCCCCAGTCCGCGCCGGACCCCACGGCACAGCAGGCTCAGAAGATGGGTATGTGACCCACTGACCACACAACAATCAACAATCTAAAATTTTGAGGAGGAACTCTCTATGAAGAAGATGTTCAACAAGATGTCCAACACCGTGAAGGCGATGACCTGCAAGGCCCACTGCGCCATGACCTGTGCCCGTGCCCGCCTTTCCGCCCCTCTCTGCAACACTCGCGGCGAGGGCTACATCGACACCGCCATCAAGATCCTGATTGCCGTGGTGCTGGGCGCCCTGCTCCTGGCTGGCCTCTACACTTTGTTCGGGGACACCGTCCTGCCCACCGTGACCGAGCGCGTGGAGGAAATGTTTGACTACAAGGGCTGATGCCCGGTGCAGGCGCTCTTGTTCCTCACGGCACTGACTGCCGCCTCCGCGGTGGACTGCCGTGAGCGCACGATTCCTGATTTTCTCTGCCTTTTAACCGCTGCGGCGGGGCTGATCTCCTTCAGCCCCGCCCAGTTTTTTGGAGTGCTGGCGGCTCTGCCCCTGCTGATTGCCGCCCTGATCCGGCCGGAGTGCATGGGCGGCGGCGACATCAAACTCACTGCTGCGGCCGGCTTCGTGCTGGGCTTTTGGCGGGGGATCTGGGGGATGGCGCTGGGTCTGCTGCTGGCGGTGCTGTATTTCTGTGCCGCCATGCTATTTCAAAAATTCATTCATCATCCGCTACCCGCAATGACACGGGCGGCGCTGCCGCTGGGACCGTTTTTATCCATCGGCTTTGCCGCACTATACTGTTTTGGAGGTTGACTGCTATGAAGAAGTTCCATGTAACGAGAAAGACTGTGCTCACCATCGTTGGCGTGACCCTGCCCCTGACGGCGGCCGCCATTCTTCTGCGCCGGCTGAAGCGGAGCAGAAGGGCCAGATCGGTCCGGGCGTAATGCCCGGACTTTCCGACCCAACATGAAATCAAGGAGGAAATGCCAGTATGAGTTTTTTGAAAAATCGCACCGTGGTCGGTGTAATCTGCATCCTGCTCTCCCTGCTGATCTGCTTCGGTCTGACCCCGCTGTTCAACCAGAGCGTCAGCCAGAAAGCTGAGATCGTGCGGGTAGTCCAGCCCATCCGGGCCGGCGATGAGATCACCGAGAGCATGGTCCAGACCGTGGAGGTGGGCGGCTATAATCTCCCAGAGGATGTCCTGCGGCAGAAAGAGAGCGCCGTGGGTAAATACGCTACTGCGGATCTGGCTGTGGGCGACTATATCATCCCTTCCAAACTCTCAGACGCCCCAGCAGCGGAAAACGCCTACCTGTACAGCCTGGACGGGAGCCAGCAGGCCATCTCCGTGTCCATCAAAAGTTTTGCGGAGGGGCTCTCCGGCAAACTGCAGAGCGGCGACATTGTGTCGGTGATCGCCCCGGACTACAAGCAGCAGGGCCAGACCGTTGTCCCCGCTGAGCTGCAGTATGTGGAGATCATCAGTGTTACCGCCTCCTCCGGCTATGACGCCAACACCGGTGAGCCTGTGGACGAGGAGGATGACAAGGAACTGCCCGATACTGTCACCCTGCTGGTGTCCCCCGAGCAGGCCAAAGTGTTGGCCGAGCTGGAGGCCGAGGGGACCATCCATCTGGCGCTGGTCTACCGGGGCGACCGGGAGAATGCCGACAAGTTCCTGACCGCTCAAGACGAGATCATTCTGGAATTGTATCCCCCGGAGCCGGGCCCCGAGGAGAAACCACAGGAGAATCCCGCAGAGTCCGAACCCGCCGCTGACTCCAGCGAAACCGCAGAAACGGAGGCGCCCGCGAAACCCGAGGAGGTGGCCTGATGCTGAACTTCAAGAAAGCGGGTATTTTTTCCCGAGGAAGTGGCCAGGAGGACGCCTGTGAGCAGGAGGACCAGAGCGGCGGGGTGCTGGCGGTGTGGGGCAGCCCCGGCAGCGGCAAGACCACCGTGGCCGTGCGGCTGGCCAAGTATCTGGCCGACAAGCACCGGAATGTGATCCTCCTTCTCTGCGACATGACAGCCCCAATGCTTCCCTGTATCTGCCCGGCGGCAGATCTGGAGTATGAGCGTTCCCTCGGGAGCGTATTGGCCGCCGCCCATGTGTCGGAGAATCTGGTCAAGAACAACCTGGTCACCCACAAACGCCTGGGTTACCTCACCGTGCTGGGGATGCTCAAGGGAGAGAATGAGTACACCTACCCGCCTTACAACGAGGTGCAGGCGCGGGAGCTCATTGACTGCCTGCGGGAGATCGCCCCCTATGTGGTCATTGACTGCGGCAGTTACATCGCCAACGACATCCTCTCCGCTGTGGCGCTCATGGAGGCGGATTCCGTCCTGCGGCTGGCCAACGCCGACCTCAAGAGCATCAGCTACCTGTCCAGCCAACTTCCCCTCCTGCGGGATGCCAAATGGGATACGGACAAGCAGTACAAGACCGCCAGCAATGTAAAGCCCCAGCAGGCCGGGGATCACATGAGTCAGGCGCTTGGGACAGTGGCCTTCACGCTGCCCCATTCGGCGGAGCTGGAGGGACAGTATCTGGCCGGCAACCTGCTGGCGGACCTATCCATGAAGGACAGCCGGGTATTCCGCAAGGAGATCGAGAAGATTGCCAGGGAGGTGTTTGGGTGTTAGGCGAGAAGCGAAGTCAGTCCCTGTTCACTCCCAAAGCGTCCGCTGAGAAAGCCGCCGCAACACATATCACGACAGGTCCGGACGGGCGGAAGAAAGAACTTCCCCTCTATTTCGGCCCGGACTGCCCGGTAAGCGGCAATATGGGTCAGAATCAGCATGAAGCCGGCGTTGGAGAACCCCAGCCCGCGGATGAGCCGCTGCGTCACGCCCCAGCTGATGATGGGACAGGGGTTGAAGCTGATCCCACAGATAGCGTGAACATGGCGGAGGATCTCCCCAGGCGGTCCCTGAATACAGAGTCTGCAGGCGGCTATCGGGCGCATTCTCTCTTCTTCACCCCGGAGAATGAAGGGCAGGATTTCAACACCGTCCTGCAGGATGTGCAGGAATATATCTCCGGCAAGTATTCCGCCCTCATCACCGAGGGCGGCGATGAAGACGCCAAGGCCCAGATCAAACGGTACATCACCAAATATGTGCAGGACCGGCGCATCGCGGTCAAAGGCTATTCCGGCGACCAGCTGGTGGACGCCCTCTACACGGAGATGGCCGAGTTCGGCCTGCTCACCAAGTACATCTTCGGAACCGGCATTGAGGAGATTAATGTGAACTCTTGGCGGGATATCGAGGTGTTGTACGCCAATGGCGAAACGGTCAAGCTGGAGGAACATTTCGACAGCCCTGAACACGCCGTCAATGTGATCCGCCGTATGCTCCATGTCAGCGGTATGGTGCTGGACAATGCCAGTCCCGCCGTCCTGGGCCATCTCAGCAAGAACATCCGCATCGCGGTCCTCAAGACCCCTTTGGTGGACGAGGATGTGGGCGTCACGGCATCCATCCGTATCGTCAACCCGCAGAATATGCAGAAAGAGGACTTCGTAAAAGGTGGAACAGCCACAGGCCCCATGCTGGACTTTCTGGCCGCCTGCCTGCGTTACGGCGTTTCCGTCTGCGTTGCCGGGGCCACCGGTTCCGGCAAGACTACGGTGGCAGGCTGGCTCCTGACCACCATCCCGGACAACAAGCGTATTTTCACCATCGAGAACGGCTCCCGTGAGCTGGACCTGGTGCGGGAGAAAGATGGCCGGGTGTGCAACAGCGTCATCCACACCATCACCCGTGAGAGCGAGAACGCCAAGCAGAATATCGATCAGGATATGCTGCTGGACATGGCCCTGCGGTACCACCCCGACATCATCTGTGTGGGCGAGATGCGGTCTGCGGAGGCGTATGCCGCACAGGAGGCCGCCCGTACTGGCCACGGCGTGTTGACCACCATTCATTCCAACTCATCCCAGGCTACATGGCGGCGTATGGTCACCCTCTGCAAGCGTAAGCACGAGATGGCCGACGATACCCTCATGGATCTGGTCACCGAGGCATTCCCCATCGTGGTGTTCGCCAAGCAGCTGGAGGATAAGAGCCGTAAAATCATGGAGATCATGGAGTGTGAGATCCTGCCCACTGGGGAGCGCCGGTACAACACCCTTTATCACTTCAAAATCGAAGAAAACCGGTTGGAGGACGGCAAATACCGTATTAAGGGCCGCCACGAGGCGGTCAACCCCATCTCGGAAAGCCTGCAGAAGCGGTTCATCGACAATGGTATGCCGCAGGAGGTGCTGACTCAGCTCGTGGGCAAAAAGTCCGCTCCCTCTAAGGGTAAGTCAGGCTCCAGTCCGGCAAAGGCAGGACAGGCAAAGCCCGCTCCGAAGACCAGGAGCGCACAGTCCAAGCCGCCTGCCAAACCTGAAACCGGCAAGGAAGGAGGCGAATCTGTATGAATCTGATCCAGTTGATTGCCTGTATAGGGCTGATCACAGGTTGTTTTGTCCTTTTACACATCTCCCCTATGGACTTCACTGAAGGGGTCTTCCGCAGAATCACCAGTAAGCCCAAAAGCATCCGGTCGGAGGTTAATGAGAGTACACGGCGCAAAAAGAAATCCTTTCTGCGCCGGGAAATCGAGGAGACACAGACCATTCTGCGGATGACTGGCCGGGCCGCCAAGTTTCCCATGGTGTGCGCCCTGTCCCTGCTTCTTTTTCTGGTAGGGGCCGCCTTCGCCCTGACGCTGGGCAACCTCTTCCTGGTGCCGGTGCTGGCGGTGGGCATGATGTTCGTGCCGTTCTGGTTTATCCGTCTGACCGCAAATCACTACAAAAAGAACATCGCCGCTGAACTGGAAACCGCCCTCTCTATCATCACCACAGCTTATCTCCGCAATGAGGACATCCAGACGGCAGTGGAGGAAAACATTGACTATCTCAACCCGCCCGTCCGGAGTGTGTTTGTGGAGTTTCTCACCCGGATCAAGCTGGTGGACCCCGATGTGGACGCCGCCCTCCAGGACATGGGGACGAAGATCGACAACGCCGTGTTTCGGGAGTGGGTGGCCGCTCTGCTGACCTGCCGACACGACCGGGGGCTCAAGACCATCCTGACTCCCATCGTGGCTAAACTCTCCGATATGCGGATCGTCAACGGTGAGCTGGAGAATCTGGTGTTTGAGCCCCGCAAGGAGTTTATCACCATGCAGGTGCTGGTCATCGGCAATATCCCGTTGCTGTACTGGCTCAATCAGGACTGGTACGATGTCCTGATGCACACCCCGCTGGGGCAGGCGCTGTTGGCGATCATTGCCGCTGTGATGTTCATCAGCACCGCAGCGGTCATCAAGCTGACCCAGCCCATTGAGTATCGGAGGTGATCCTCATCAGTAACCAGGAAAAGGGATATTTTATTACCGCAACGATCAACCATGGTTCCTATATTCCGGAGGCCCTCCATGTAGAACGCATCGATGACATGGCGCTCTATGATGGAGATTTTGAAGCAGCAAAGGCAGCGGAGCAGGATGGGGTCCGGCTCATCTATGGAATGGACGGCATTCCGGACGGTATCTATATTGACACCCCGGAAAACCGGGAACTCATCCGAAAGGGTTTGGGACTGTATCCTGACTATCGAAACTGGCGGGATGACTTTGATTCGTCATTTGTTGCGGAGTTAGATGTGATGCAATAATGCCATAGAAAGAGTGCCTTGTAATACAGCATAAGAAGAAAAACAGGGCCGGTATACATCTGTCGTGTACTGGCTCTGTTTTTATGTGGAGGTGAACAAAACAACCATGACTTTCCTTCTGTTTTTATTTGGCATATTCCTTGCACTGGGTATGTTTCTTTTGATGGCTGATCTGCTCAGACTCCCCCGTCTGGCCACCCAGCGTGCCATGCTCTCGGTGGGCCGCCAGGAGAAGAAGCAGGCCCGCAGTGTGGAGGCCCTGCTCATGGGCTGGGCGATCAAGCTGGCCCCACACATCCATATGGATGAGTATAAGCGGGGCCGTCTGAAAAATACGCTGGCCGCTGCTGGGCTGAACATGACACCGGAGGAGTACACCGCCTTTGCCATGGTCAAGACCGGTGCAGTGCTACTGGCGGTGATTCCGTGCCTGTTGATTTTCCCAATGTTGGCGCTGATAGTTGTTCTTCTGGCGGTGGCGGTTTATTTCAAAGAGATTCGCAGGGCGGAGGAAAAACTCTCTGCCAAGAGGGACGAGATTGAGGCGGAACTGCCCCGGTTCGTGGCCACCATCACCCAAGAACTGGCCGCCAGCCGGGATGTGCTGAGCATGATCGAGCATTACAAGCAAAACTCCGGTCCTGTTTTCTCCGCTGAACTGGATGTCCTCACCGCGGATATGCGTTCCGGCTCCTATGAGGCGGCACTGACCCGCTTTGAGGCCCGGTTCGACTCTCCGCTGCTTTCGGATATTGTCCGCGGACTCATCGGCGTGCTGCGGGGCGACAACGGAGTCCACTACTTTCAGATGCTCAGCCACGATATGAAGCAGTTGGAACTCCAGCGGCTCAAGGCAAAGGCCATGAAGATCCCGCCTAAGATCCGTGTATTCTCCTTTGTCCTGCTCATGTGCTTCCTGGTGACCTATCTGGCCATCATCATCTATGAAATCATCCACTCCCTGGGCGGGATGTTTTAAGAGAGGAGGCACCAAATGGACTATATGCAAGACTCGTTGAAGAAGCAGCCACTTACCGTTCAGGATTTTATCGCCGCTCATCCAGGGGAAGCATTTCATCTGATGACCCCTGGCGGATATGTGGATCTGACTGTGGCACAGGCGGCTGAACTGCTGACAGGACAAAGCATGTCCGGCCATCCGGGATGCCCAGGATACGACCGGGAGATGCCTGCGGAAGAACTTCTCCCCCAGGTAATCGCAAACTGCAATTACCATGAGGGAGCGTGGTATATCATCAGTGATCATTCCGAATTGGAACAAAGTAATGTCGGGATGGAGGTGACCATGTGCTGAAACAGATTTTAAGATCCCGACGCGGAGAGGGATACATCGATGTGTGCGTCCTGGTGCTCTGCGCCATGCTGGTGATCGCGCTGGCAGTGCAGGTCCTCCCAGCCTTTATTGCCAAACAGCAGCTCGATACCTTTGCCACTGAACTGGTGCGTGAGGCGGAAATCGCCGGCAGGGTCGGGCCGGAAACTGACCGCCGGGAACAGGCCCTGCGGGAGCAGACCGGCCTGGACCCGGAGATTGAATGGAGCGATACCGGCCGCATCCAGCTCAACGAGGAGGTCACGGTCACGCTCACTCATGAGATCGACCTCGGTCTCTTTGCCGGCTTTGGCAGTTTCCCCATCACCCTGCGGGCAGATGCCACAGGAAAGTCGGAGGTGTACTGGAAATGAACAGACTCCGGCAGATTTTGAAAGACCGGCGCGGCGTGGCCTTCCCCCTGATTATTGCCATTGTGCTGGTGCTGGTAATGCTGATGTGCTGCATCAGCGAATATTTCCGTCTGCTCATCGTGGCCCAGGGCGTCCGGGACGCGGTACAGGAGGCTGTGATCTCCACCGTCAACGACAACTATGACGATGTGTACCATGGCGTCCGGGAGGGCTACTCCGGCGCCTACCAGCCGTTGGCGGGAGACTTTGAGGAATCACTGGACTATGGCGATATCTATGGACGCCTGGACGATATCCTTGGGCTGACCTATCGGGGCGGCTACCACACCCAGTACACGGAGGATGGCGGCATGGAGTTCCGTGTATGGGGCCTTGATGTGGAGATCCGCAACGCGCCGTTCGCTTCCGGAGACAGCGCCGGTGACCGTTTTGTAGCGGACTGTGAAATTGAGCTGGAGGTCCCGGTATCCTTTGGCGGAGAACTTCTGCCGCCTATGCGGATGACAGTCAAAGTCAGCGCGGGCTACACGCCCCAGTTTTAATACTGTTTTCAAAAAGTTTTCTATTGCTTTGATAGACTTCTTGCCATGCTTGTGGTAGGGTTCGTGTTGACAAGATCCAAGAGGTATAGGAAAATGTGGGTAATAGTTTTTCTACGACGACCTACCCTCAACGGCTTGAAATCACACGGACAGTTTTACAAGAAGCATAACCGACAGAAAAAGGAGGAATCCAGACGATGAAAAATAGCACCAAGAAATGGCTGACTGTGGCCGGCTGCCTCGCCGTCTGCGTAGTGCTGGTTATTGTGATCGCAAGTAGCTTCAGCAAAGACAAGGTCACCGATGACCCGCTCCCGCCCAACAGCTCCCAGCAGGGCGATGTAGTGGTGGACCTGGACAGCAGTACCCCGCCTCCCGCAGAATCCGAGGATAACCAGAAGCCGGGAGATAATGTGACCGTTAACCCGGAAACCCCGGATGCCAGTACCAACACCGATGATGGAAACGGCGCGGATTTTACCGGCACAGAGCAGACCATTCAGCCGGACCCGGTCAAACCGGAATATACAGAGGATGAACTGAAGGACCCCACCAAGACGCCGGATGGGACTCCGGTCGAGGGTACTCCTGAGTCGCAGGATCACAACAATGTGACGCCTCCCCCTGAACAGCCCTCCACCAACACCAGTGGCGGTCTGCCTGGTTTCGATAATGTCCCCAATGCGGGAGAAAATCAGGGGGAATATCTTGACGATATGTATGAGAACGGGAATAAAATCGGCATCATGGGATAAGGACCAGGGCAAAAGGCACAGCTTCGGCTGTGCTTTTTGTTTTGCCAGAAAGGAGGAACAATGAGAAGGCTTTGGTGCATACTGCTCACATTTGCTGTTGTTCTTTGCATGTTCAGTCCGCTAACTGCCTTTGCCACTGGCGAAGGCAACATTGACGGTGGCGGTGGGAATATGGGTGACGCCACCAGCCATGGCTCTTGGAATCCTGGGAATGAGGGCGTTCGAGTGACCATCGTGCGTTCCAGCGATCATGCGGTAGTTTCAACTCCCTTTGACCTTACGAACAAAGCGCCATCTTCTTCTATCTACCATTTCGGAAAAGTAAGCAAGATTCAATACAACAATGGTACAGGGTTGTCGCCAGTCCAAGGCGGATATACCTATAAAACTCCAAGTCAGGCAATTCCTCGAATTATTAGTACCAATGGAAAAAATAACATTGAAGCAATCAAGAGTTATTTTACGGATGAGCAAGTAATTCGAGTAATCGCAGAGCAGGCTGGCATGAACTATGAAACACTTATCGGCGGCGAGTATAAAATTCTGCTGGAACCCATCGCCTATTATAAGTTCGAAGGTGTCATGATCGCTACAACAGCGACCGAAGCTGCTCTCTATGATGAGGTGGTTGGAGGACAGCTCCGCTATTGGATGGGATCGCTGACCGCTAAAAACCTCCCGCTGTCCATGTTCTTGGAAACGCCCGATTTAGGCTACCCTGCATGGTCCGGCCCCACCAATAAGAATGTGTCCAACTCGGACATCAAGTCCTCCCTTGGGCTTGGTATCGTCCGCTTTGAGGAGCAGCCGGAGGAGCCGGAGATCAGCACCTATGACTATGAATACCGAACCAATACCGAGGTCATCACGGCGGTAGAGGTCAGCGGTGGCCAAAGTGACCCGGATGATCCGGTCACTGTACGGTTCCATATTGATGGGACGACCTATACGGTCAGCAATGTCTACTACCCGGACGGAGATTCCCAATTGGCCTGGGTACGCTGGACTACACCGGACGAGCCGCAGGACATGACCATCGATGTGGATGTATCCGGCCCAGGATCAGCACAGGCCACCATCCACTGTAAGATCGTAGATCTGGACGAGAATCCGCCGCCCAATCCAGTAGCAGATGACCGGAACGACTCCTTCACACCCTCCCCGGTCCCAGACCGGCCGGAGAAAACCTCGGCCCAGTGGACCATTTGGGACCCATGGTGGCAGGAGTATTGGGTATGGCATGGCGATGATGAGGACGGATACTGGTGCGACCACGGCTGGTGGGAATTTGATCTGGACCGCTACAGTGCCAGCCTTTCCGCCGACATGGAAATTACCCCAGATGAGAAGAACCCCACCGCCAGCGGCAACAGCATGAAGTCCGGCTATGGCGTAAATCAGGTCGTCACCGCCAGGGTGAGCAGTTCCCAGAGATCGGCCACGACTGCCCTGCAGAACGCAGTCAGCTACTTCCCGGAATTTAACTATGAGTCGTTCTGGAGGCTGCTGGACCGCATCTCTATCAGTTCCTCGTCCTCCCGGCTGGAGTTCCAGAAGAACGAGTATAGCACCTATAACCGGCGTACCCATTTCACTCCTATCTGGTACCCGGATGGCTCCTATACGGTCAACACCTGGGTCATTGACTGCTGGACCCCGGCAGGGATGCTCTCGGTCAACCTCACCGATTCACTGAATATCCGGGGCAATCTATGGGACGATTGGCATATCGCTCCGCTTGATCTATAGGCGGGAGGTGAAGCCATGGGATACATCCGACTGGATGAGCAGCCTGGCGAGGTCTACCACTACACGCACCGAAAGAATCTGGACAGCATCCTGCGGGATGGCCGAATCAGGCGTATGGGCGATAGGGAGTGCTGGTTTTGCGCCTCTTTGGAGGATACCCTGACGCTCATGCGGGCCACGGTCATGATGGAGGGAAAGCCCTACTATAAGGTGGGCGGCAGCATCGGCCGCTATCCCAAGTTTGTGCCGGAGGACTATGTGATCCTTCGGCTAAATCCCCGCTTTCAGAAAGGTGAATGGGTACAGTGGATGCAGGATATGCCTCCAGAATCGCCGCCCGAACTGCTGAAGGCCGCCGAAACATTCAGTAACCTGAAACTGGGCTTCCGGGGAGATTTGAAGTTCCAACAGAATCCAGAGGTCATTGAAGTAGCCCCACTGGTCGAGGCTGCTCAAACGCAGTTTTTAGATATTTCTTTCTTGATGTAAAGAGGCGGTTGACAATGTGCAAAAAAGGGCCTCCGGCAGTATGGACCAAGGAGAAAATCGAAGAAGCCTTTGCGGGATTTGTAGAAAAGAACAGAAGGCTGCCAGTGGCAAGGGAAATGAAGCCTCAATATGGGCTGCCGACACGCAGAACATTTGAACGCTATATGGACATGACCGCCCAAGAGTATGCTGAACTTCGTTACCCCACGCTTCTCTCCGCAAGAGATGAGCGCCATGTTCAAACCGTCTTGGAATATCGGAACGAAGTACGTGAGTGGTCTATTGAGCGGCTTATGGAGGCGGAAAAGAACTTTTTTACAAAATGCGGGCGGTTACCTGAACCGTATGAATACACGGCTGAGAACGGTCTGCCTATGTACTCTGTCTTCTGTAGGTTAGCAAAGGAAGCGTTTGAAGAAATAATCCGGGCTCAGTTCCTGGAAACACAGGAACTGAGTGGACCTGTGCTCACGATGTAAGCATTCACAGTAACAAAATCAGAAAAGAAACGGGCCGTGGGAAAGTGCCTCGCGGCCTGTTCGGGATAGATCATCCATTCGCGGGAACACCCCTGCGGCCTTTCTTTTTTCAGCAAAGAAAGGTGGTATTTGATGATGAAAACGAAAAAGATGCTCTGTGCGGTCGTAATGGTAATGATGCTGGCCATCATGTTTACGGTACCCGCATTTGCGGCAGGAACCGGGGATGTGGCTGGTGCCATTGAAGGCACTTGGACGGACGCATCCGCCCAGATCAAAACGGTTGTCAATAATGTGGTCTTTCCCGTGATTGACCTTGTTCTGGCTGTGTTCTTCTTCGCCAAATTGGGCATGGCGTATTTTGACTATAGAAAGCACGGCCAGTTCGAATGGACTGCGCCGGCCATCCTGTTTGCCTGCCTTATCTTCACCCTGACGGCTCCCACCTATGTCTGGACGATCCTGGGAATGTAAAGAATTATTCTGAGAATACAGGAGGAAGGAAGCAATGGAATATCCAATTCCAAATCCATCCGGAAATAAAATGCTTTCATTGGTTAACGAGCTGTACCAGCGGTCTATCGGGATGTGCAGAGCAGGTGCAGGTCCATACGGCATCGGGGTAAGCGTGGTAGAAGATACTCCCATTGATGTGTTTTTCACCTTTGATCCAGATCCGGTTCTGAATTGTAAAATACTGCCGGAGGAAATCCCTGAGTACACTGTCGGCGTGATTGGCTCCTGGAGCGGAGAGCGCAAATATCTTTCGCGGGAGGAGGTGGAGCAGCTTCTCTCTGCCTCGGACCCGAAGACCAGAATATTGGCGGAAATGCTCCGGTACTTTGAAGGAAAGACCTGGATCGTGAGCTGCGCAGATTGTCAGGAAGCGTTCGGGATTCTGGTGGATGCGGAAATGCGCGAGGCATTTGGGCTGGATGAGCAGGAGCAGATTGGACCGAAACTGGAAATGTAGGACAAGAATGATGAGGCGTAAGCCGGAAATGGGAGACGGTTTCTATGGGCTGTTGGGGAATCACCGCACTGGAGTCCGACGATGGACTGGATGCGGTTGGATGTGTCCGGTACAATTTACCGGCAGATGGACAACTGGACCTGGGAGAAATGCTTGAACGATTAAAGAAAGACCGATGGAATGCCCCCTGTGATGTAAAGCTGGGGTGTGCGCATACCAGCCCTATGGCACTGGCTGAGATCATTGTAAAGTATCTTGACGGTGATCCTGGCAGTTTGGACTATGATGAGGAGTGGGCGGCCGAGGACAACAAGTTCCGGTCCATCACCTCGTTTACAGCATCAAGGGCTTCTCTCCGGGAACTCCGGGATTACCTTGCGGACACTTTGAAATACGCCAGGATCAGAGCGGAGCGGCAGATCAAAGCCGGCGAGCTGCCCGGCGGCTGGTTTGATCCGAAGGATTGGGACGGATGGCAGAAACACATGGAGGGCCTTATTCACCGGCTGGATGGCGTTCTGGCCTTGGAAGGCAGTACGCTGGAGTTAGCTCATCCACTGGCGCCGACTGTCCCGGAATTAACCATGTAGGGAGGGAAAGAAGAAAATTGAATCCATTTGGACAGGAGTTGAGGAAAATCCTCACTCAGTGCAAAACCAGCGGCGTTGTGTCTTATGCGGGCAGATCCGCCTATATCCAGCTTGACCCGGATTTGCGGGCCAGGCTGGAGTTTGTTTCTCTGAACATTGCCAGCCAGTACAATGCCCTCAAGCTGACGATCCTGAACCGGACCGAGGGCGCGGTGGATGTGAATATCCTACGCTTTGGCGATTTACTGGGAAAGAAAAAAGTGAGCAATCCCAACTTCTCGGATGGTATCTTACCACACCTCTGGGATGATTATGGGAAGGTAGACTGGTATGTTTACCAGCCTACTCAGGCGGATTACAGGCTGCTGGCGGGTACGGTGGACGAATATCTGCAGGTGTTCCAGCGTCAGGAGGAGGCGCAAGAACACAGCCCGCAAATGTGCTAAGAAAATAGGAAGCGAATACAAGCAGGGGCCGTGCCCAGTCACGGCCCCTGTGCCTTTGAGCAGGAGTATGCGTCCAATGCTGGCACGGTCCCCCTTACGCAAAGAGGTGAAACCACCAGATGTTTATATTGGACTTTTTCCTTGGCGGGCTGATGGATCAGTTTATCGACTGGGTCTACAGCCAGCTTGTTGGTTTCTTTGGCAACTTTTTTGCCGAGATGGGGAACATGGGCGTCGAGCTCTTTGAGATGAGCTGGGTACAGTCCATTGTTCTCTTTTTTTCTTATCTGGCCTGGACGCTGTATGTCGTCGGGCTGGTGGTGGCCGTGTTCGAGGTCGGAATCGAATACCAGACCGGACGGGCCAGCATCAAGGACGCGGCTATCAGCGCCGTCAAGGGCTTTATGGCCGTGGGGTGCTTTACCCTGGTGCCGGTGGAACTTTATAAACTCTCCGTCACGCTGCAGGCCAACCTGACCTCTGGAATTACCGGGTATGGCGAGAGCTTTGATGCCCTTTCCACTGATATCATCAACTCCCTGCAGGGCGTGGATATCGGGGCCGCGGCCTCCTCCGGCGTATTCGGCGGGATCGGCAGCATCACCAGCCCCATCATGGTCATTTTTATTATCATCATGATGGGGTACGCCGTCATCAAGTGCTTTTTCTCCAACCTCAAGCGCGGAGGAATCTTACTCATCCAGATAGCTGTGGGTTCCCTGTATATGTTCTCGGTGCCCCGCGGCTATATGGACGGTTTTGTGCAGTGGTGCAAGCAGATCATCGGTCTGTGTCTGACCACCTTCCTGCAGGCCACCATCCTTACAGCGGGACTGCTGGTGCTGAAGGATCATGCGCTGCTGGGCCTTGGCCTGATGCTGTCGGCCGGTGAAGTGCCCCGCATCTGCGGCGCCTTTGGGCTGGACACCTCGACACGCGCCAACATCATGTCCGCTGTCTATGCAGCACAGTCAGCGGTCAACACCACCCGCACCGTGGTACAGGCAGTGGGGGCGGCTAAATGAGCAGAGAAAAACTGATTTACATCGCCTCTCCCTATGCAGGAGATATTGAGGCAAACACCGCGTTTGCGAAAAAGGCGTGCCGGTATGCCATCCATCAGGGGCATACGCCCATCGCCGTCCACCTGCTCTACCCACAGATGTTGGATGACGCTGAGCCAACAGAACGGGAAATTGGACTGCGGCTGGGACATCGGGTGCTGGAAGTCTGCGATGAACTGTGGCTCTGCGGCGGCAGGGTCAGTTCCGGCATGGCCCGTGAGATTGAGGAGGCCCAAAGACTCAGCATCCCCATCCGACAGATTGGGGAGCTGGAAATCAAGCAGGAGGCTCTGCCCGCTGAGATGGAGCAAAGCGAAGCTCCAGGGCAGAGCATGGGTATGGCATAATGCCCACGCTGGGCAGCCTGTTCGATGGAATCGGAGGGTTCCCCCTCGCGGCGGTCCGCAACGGCATCGAGCCGGTGTGGGCCAGCGAGATCGAAGCCTTCCCCATCGAAGTGACAAGAAAGAGGTTCCCTTCCATGCTCCATGTCGGGGACATCACGAAACTGAATGGTGCCGAACTTCCCCCGGTAGACATTATCACAGGAGGCAGCCCTTGTCAGGATCTCAGCGTGGCGGGGGCCAGAGCCGGTCTTGCCGGAGAGCGTTCCGGCCTGTTTATGGAGCAGATCCGCGTTGTAAAAGAAATGAGGGATGCAGATGAGCGGCGCGGCAGAACAGCTCACACTGTTCGACCTCGATATATGTGCTGGGAGAATGTACCAGGATCATTCAGTTCAGCGGGCGGCGAAGATTTCCGCATCGTCCTCGAGGAGATTGTCCGAATTAAAGACGGCTCCTGTTCAGTGCCTCGACCTGACTCTGGGACATGGGAATCTGCTGGGGCAATCATTCTGGGAGATCAATTCAGCCTGGCTTGGAGAGTCATGGATGCTCAATTCTGGGGTGTCGCCCAGCGTCGCAAGAGAATCTTCCTTGTCGCAGATTTTGCAGGACGATCCGCCCCGCAAATACTATTTGAGCAAAACCGCCTGCCTGGGTATTCTGCGTCGAGCGGAGGCCAGAGGCAAGGAACTGCCGCCTCAGCTCCGGGATGCTCTGATCCTCCAGGCGGGACTGGCCCCATCGGATTCGACGGATACAACGGAGACCTGACAGGAGAAAAGGCAGCCACTCTCGGTGTTAATTGTGGTATGTCCACTGGACGAAACGGTGTGCTCACCGCCTTTGCCGCCAATCAGCGGGACGAGGTGCGGGATCTTCATGATGTAGCCGCGGCGCTGACCGCCCAGCCAGGGATGAAACAGCAGACCTTTGTGGCCGGAATCACGGCCAAAGGCAACGGTGATTGCTTCCTTTCCGAGGAGCGGCACACAGCACTAAGCGGAGGCGGCGGTATGCCCGGACAAGGGTATCCCGCCATTTTTACAGCTGCTTTTTCTGCTGGAGCTGGTGCTTCTGCGGGCAGTATTGGCTATGGAGAGGAAGTCTCGCCTACCTTGAAAGGAACCGCCAGCGGGAACTGTATGCCATCCATCCTGTGCCTTAATGACCAGGGCGGACGCGCCATTGCCTGCAGCGAAAATGTTGCCGGAACACTTCGGGCACAGGAGCATGGCCACCAGTCGCTTGTATTCGAGAACCACGGGATCGATGCCCGCTACACCGGCCCACATTCTGTGGCGCCCACAATGTCAGCCCGTTACGGTACGGGTGGGAACAATGTCCCGCTGGTCGCAGAACCGGACACGATATTCTGTATCACCGGAAATGCCATTGACCGGCAGCCTATGAACGGCGGGAACGGGATTGGGTATCAACAGGGCATCGCCTATACTCTCACCGCCACCGATCACCATGCCGTGTTCAGCCGCCAGCGTGTGGATGTGTTCAAAAGCAACGAGGTGGTCAGCACTCAGAGCGCCCGTCAGCACAAAGACGCAACAGATTTGGTCGTGGATATGGACGAGCCAGATAACAGCGCCTCCGCTCCAAGAGGTGCCTCGGTTCTTCTGATCCGCCGTCTGACCCCGCTGGAATGCGAGCGCCTGCAGGGATTTCCGGATGGTTGGACTGATATCGAGGGTGCTTCCGACTCCGCCCGCTATAAAGCACTGGGCAACAGTGTAGCGATTCCTTGCGTCGACTATGTTTTGCAAGGAATCGCATGGGCGACCACAGCACAGATAGCTTGAATGATTATGAATAGGAGATGCGATCATGGAACCGATGAAAAACCTCTGCGGCTTGATTCCCGAGTCGCTTCACAAGCGGCTGATGGAGGGCAAAAGTCCTGAAATGACAAACGGTGAGTACCTCACTAAGATACTCACTACCTATCTGGACCAGCCTGCCACAGCAAAGCAGGAACAGCGCACCCTGGCCGTTCAGATCTCAGATGACATGTTTCAGCGGCTGAAGTCCTACCTGGATGCTCATGCGCCCCTCACCCAAAAGGCACTGGTTCAGAGCCTTTTGAATCAGGCACTGGATCAGTGGGAACATGGCGAGGAACCGCTCCAGAGTGCGGCCCTTCAGGACAACAAGAAAGAACGGACGCTGGCCATTGCTATGCCCGAATCTCTTTTCCACCGCGTTGAGCAGTATGTGGAGGCGCATAATGGCGTATCCAAACGAGCCTTCGTTGTGGGGTTGGTGGCACAGGAACTCCAATCTTGGTTGATGGAACAAAGCCCAGACGAAGTACAAGATCAGGAATTCGGCCCCGATCAGGATGAACAGGGGTTTGGAATGAGCATGACGATGTGAGGTGAAACATGTACATTTATCCCGATAATCTGAAATCCAAAGCCGTACTGTGGCTGTGGGAACTGCGGGACATCGCTATCATTGGCGTGGGCACCCTGATCTCTGTGTTTGCCATGGCCCAACTTGGCTTCCTGCCCCCAGTGGTAATCACTGCGGCCTATGCCTTCCTCTCGATTCGGCTGGAGGATACCAGTATCTTGGACTTCCTGCGCTATGCAATCCGATATTTCCTCCTGGGCCAGCAGACCTATGCCTGGGGGCTGTGTAATCCATCAACGGATAGGAGTGATAGAAAATGAGCAGAAAAAAAGAAGCAACGGCCAAACAGACTACCCGGCAGCTCATCGGGATCGACGAGATCACCGACAGCGGCCTAAAGACCAGTCATGGGAGGCTGATTTTCTTTGCCATCAAGCCCACCAACCTCTCGGTCCAGCCCCCGGAGGCTGTGAGCAATCGCATCTATGCCCTCATGACCGTCCTCAAGGGGCAGGCTGAGATCGAGATGTTGGCCCTCAACTCCAAGGAGAGCTTTGAGGACAACAAGAGGCACTATCGCCAGCGGGCTGCCGAGGAGGACCTGCCGGTCATCAGCCGGCTGCTGGAGGCGGACGCTAAATCACTGGACCGCCTGCAGATCCAGATGGCGACCGCCCGTGAGTTCTTCGTACTGGTCCGGTTGCGTGAGGAAACAGGGATGGAGCTGCACACCCACCTCTCCCGCATCCAGAAAAGCCTCGAGGATCAGGGCTTCAAGGCAAGCCTCGCCAGCGGCGAGGATCTCAAGCGCATGCTGGGCGTGTATTTTGAGCAGAATGCCACCACGGAAAAATATGAGGATTACGACGGGGAACGCTGGATCATTCTGAATGACTGACCCGTGCCCCACAATTTAATTGATATGGCCGTCAGGAGAACTTCCGGGCCATATCAGGAAGAAACAGTGCGATAAAAGATCTCCTGCCGGCCTGGACAGGAGGTTTTTTCATTGCCGAAAAACAGAACAAAGAACTCTCCCCGGCCTGTGGTGGAGGAACCATATATCAAGGATTTCCTCGACATGGTCGCCCCCTCGGTCATCGACTTCAAGGTGGACCACTACCTGTGCGGCAACACCTGCCGCTGTGTATGGGCGCTGCGGGAGTACCCCACTTCTACCGATGAGCAGGCCATCCTGCGGCATCTGGGCGAGATGGACGGGGTCACCATCCGCATCTACACCCGGCAGGTCACCCCCAGTGAGGAGCGCCGGATCATCCACAACGCCGCCAACAAGCACCGAATGTCCCGCTCCAGCACCGAGGATCTCCAGCAGACTGTCACCGCCGAGGCCAACCTGCAGGATGTGGTTACCCTGGTCTCCTCCATGCACCGCAACCGGGAGCCGCTCCTCCACTGTGCGGTGTTCCTGGAGCTGACCGCCCCGGACTACGACGCCCTCAAGCTGCTCCAGACCGATGTGCTCACCGAACTGGTCCGCTCCAAGCTCAATGTGGACCGGCTTATGCTCCGTCAGCAGGAGGGCTTTGTTTCTGCTATGCCGGCCGGCCGCAACGCCTTCGGCGCCCAATTTGAACGGGTCCTTCCGGCCAGCTCGGTGGCCAACCTGTATCCCTTCAATTATTCTGGCAAGACCGATCCTCACGGATTCTACATCGGCAAGGACAAGTACGGGGCCAATATCCTCGTAGATTTTGATAAGCGAGATGACGATAAGACCTCCGCCAACATCCTGATCCTCGGCAACTCCGGCCAGGGTAAGAGCTATCTGCTCAAATTGCTCCTGCTCAACTTCCTCGAGGCGGGCAAATCCGTGATTTCCCTGGATGTGGAACACGAACAAAAGGATATGTGTGAGACGGTGGGCGGCTGCTTCATGGATCTGATGGGCGGCGTGTACCGCATCAATCCGCTGGAGCCCAAGTGCTGGGATGACGGCAGTGGCCCGGAGGACAGGGACGCGCCGGAGGCATTCCGCAAATCCACCCGGCTCTCCCAGCACATCTCCTTTCTCAAGGACTTTTTCCGGGCCTACAAGGATTTCTCAGACCGCCACATCGACGCCATTGAGATCATGGTGGGCAAGCTGTACGCCAAATGGGGCATCAGCGACAGCACCAACTTCGCCGGCCTCAAGCCCCAGGACTATCCCATCCTTTCCGACCTCTATAAACTCATTGAGCAGGAGTACAGAGAGTACGATGGGAACTGCCACCAGCTCTACACAGCGGAACTGCTGCAGGAGATCCTGCTGGGCCTCCACTCCATGTGCCAGGGCGCCGAGGCTCAGTTCTTCAACGGGCACACCAATGTGACCTCCTCCCGCTTTATCGTCTTCGGGGTCAAGGGGCTGCTGCAGGCCAGCAAGAATGTGCGCGGCGCCATGCTGTTCAACATCCTGTCCTATATGTCCGACCGCCTGCTGACCATCGGCAACACCACAGCGGCGCTGGACGAGCTGTATGTGTGGCTGTCGGATAATGTGTCGGTGGGTACCACCATCATCGAGTATATCCGCAACACTCTCAAGCGGGTCCGCAAGAAGGAATCCAACCTCATCATGGCCTCGCAGAATCTGGAGGACTTTGACCGGGAGGGCATCCGGGAGTTGACCAAGCCCCTGTTCGCTATCCCGCCCCACCAGTTCATCTTCAACTGCGGCTCCATTGACAAGCGGTTTTATATGGATCTGCTCCAGCTGGAGGAGGCGGAGTACAACCTCATCCGATTCCCCCAGCGGGGTGTGTGCCTGTTCAAATGCGGCAACGAGCGGTACCTGCTGGAGGTTCACGCTCCTGCCTATAAGGAGGCGCTGTTCGGCACAGCGGGCGGGCGATGAATGTGGTCGGGTATGGAGGCGGAACGGACAGCACGGCAATGCTGATAGGATTGTGGCGGCACCATGTCCCAGTCGACCTGATCCTTTTTGCCGATCCCGGAGCCGAGCAGCCGCATACCTACGCCTACCTGGACACCATGAGCCGCTGGCTGGAGAACCATGGGATGCCGGCGATCACGCGGGTGTGGTACACCGAGAAGAACGGCCAGAGGCTGACGCTGGAGCAGGAGTGCCTCCGCTCAGGAACGCTGCCCTCCATTGCTTATGGGTACAAAAAATGCTCCCTCAAGCACAAGGTTGCCCCGCAGGAAAAGTTCTGCAGGCACTACCAGCCCTGCATTGATGCCTGGGAGAAAGGAGAAAAGGTCGTCAAGTTCATTGGATACGATGCCGGAGAGGAGCGCCGTCTGCTCAACGCCCTTCCTCATGACCTTCAGGATAAAAAATACCAGAAGGAATATCCCCTGATGGAGTGGGGCTGGAGCCGAAAGGACTGCATCCAGGCGATCCGGGATGCCGGCCTTCCCCTGCCGGGCAAGTCTTCCTGCTTCTTCTGCCCCAGCATGAAGCGGTGGGAAATTCGGACATTGTACCACCGCTACCCGGATTTGCTGCGGCGGGCTTTGGCGATTGAAGACGCAGCCATGCCAAACCTCACATCAGTGCGGGGGTTGGGCCAGAACTGGGCCTGGCGGGATTTTATCTGCGCGGATGAAAATCAGCTGGCGATTCCGGGCGCTTTCTCAGATGAGGATCTGCCCTGTTCCTGCTGTATGAAAGGTGAACTGCCAGCAGCAGATCTATAAAAGAGAAAGGGAATTCGAATGAAAGAAATTGAATTGGAACAGTGGGAGCCATTACCGGGAGATCCCCGACAGACGCAGTATGCCGGACAGCGTACCGCTCAGGAGGTCTTCGAGGAGTTAAAGCACCGCCTGGAGGGTATGGGGTACCTGCCGGACGAGTATTTTCTCATGGACCGGGAATGGGAAAATGGCCGGGAGATCCCCAAAGACGCCGACATCTTCTGTACCACCGACTACGGCGGCAACGAGGGCGTCTATTTAGATGTGTACCTGAAGTGGTATGAAGACAGCCGCCCCGTCACCAAAAGTTTCATCACCGGCAAGACGCTGGGCGAAACCGGCGCAGATCTGGACCGGATGTTCCTCATCTCCTCCGCCATCACCAAGGCGTTCCACGGGGACGGCGAAACCTATGCCCGACATCTCCGTCAGGGTGAGCGGGCGGAGCCGGAGGGCATGATCGTCCACCTGAATCCTACGGAGCAGCGCACCATCATCGAGGCGCTGGTGGAACAGCAGGAACGCCAGGAACAGGCCATGTCCCAGACGGAACAGCTCCTGCGGCGGATGACCGGGAGCATCACCGCCTATATGGATGAGGTGGGACGGTACCCCCTGCACATCAGCGACTACGATAAAACCGTGTTGGCCATTCGGGACGGAGAATTTGACGCCTTCAAAAACCTTTATCCCAGGGTATCAGGCCAGACGGATGACCTGCTGATCGAGGTGGCGGGACGCCCCGGTGTCGTGGGAGGAAATATGACCCTGATACTTCTTGCGGCGGTGGAGAGGTTTTCCCCGGAGGCATATCTCACTGCCTGTAAGCGGGCGGTGGAAACGGGAGACAGTTGGCGGGTACAAACATTGGTGAAGGAATCAGAAGGCCGCCTCTCGGAGCCGCTCCCCTCCCTCCACGGTGAGGTGATCCTCTATGCCTATACAAATAACTGCCGGAACATCGCCAAAGACCTGATCGCCCAATGCACGCCGGAGCAGATTGCTTCTGTGCCCCCGAAGCTTCTCCGCTGGGTTGCGGAAAAGCTGGACTTCCAGACCGCGGTGGATCTGGTGGACAAGGGCGTCCGACCGGGCGATGAGGTGGCCGGCATCCTGCGCACCCTCACGGGCCAGCATCAGGAGTGGATGGCAGAGAGGCTGCTGGAACACGGGATGCCGGTGGAGCCGGACAACTATGACGCGCTCTATGCCTGTGTCAGCAATCAGGCGGTCGGAGCCGCCAAGCTCCTGCTGGACCGGGGGATTGATCTGGAGCAGTACCAGCTGTGGGCGGAGCATCGGCCCAAAGGCGATGGGTACACGGAAACCATGGAGGAGCTGGCCGCGTACTGGTCTGAACTGCAGAACAGTACGCAGCCAGAGGATTCGCCCATGAAAGGTATGAACCTATGAGTGCCACCGTTGCAGCGGCCGTCAAAGCGGCGATAGTAATTCTTTCCAATGAGGAAGCCCGCAAAAAGGTGGGCTGGGGCATTGTGGCTATCCTTTCCCCGCTGATCGTTCTGGTGGTTCTGCTTTGCGCCATCCTCTCAGGAACCTCACAGCACAATGTGTCCGCCGTGGAGCTGTGCTTCCACGGCGGCTCCATTTCCGCCAGCGCCACGCCGGAGTACCGGAGATACATCGAGGATATGCGGAACAGCTTTGACCAACTGGACGAAGTGATCGCGGAGATCAATAGTCAATGCGAAGATGGAAAAAGCCTTGACGATACCCGCGTCAAGGCCATTTTTTATGCTCTGTATTTCGCCGCAGAACAGCCAGATACAGATGGCATCCATGAGTTTGCGGACTGTTTCGTGGATTATGAGGAGCGAACCCGAACGGTTACCACCACCGACGAAGAAGGCAATGAGGTGGAGACCACAGAAACCTACATGGTGGCCGTTCCTATTGAAGACCTGGCAGAAATTTATGAGCGGATCAGCCATGCCATTGGAGTCGAGGTCACCGCGGACCATCAGGCCAACGCTGACGGTATCTATCATCTCATCCTTTATGGCAGCCCCAGCGGGGAAAGCGGCGGCTGGTTCCCTGGGGCTGATGTCCCGTTCATTGAGGTGGATGGCTTCTGCTCTCCCATCGGAGCAGGCTGGGAGGCCGTGGTCACCTCGGAATTCGGGTACCGAAGCGACCCCTTCACCGGCGAAACGCGAGGCCACACCGGGATGGATTTGGCGGTGCCCACTGGCACCCCTATCCGTGCGGCATTACCCGGTACAGTGACCGTATCGCAGTACCACAGCAGCTATGGCTACTATGTGATGATCGACCACGGCAATGGCCTGTCCACCCTATATGGCCACAATTCCCGTCTGCTGGCTCAGGTGGGACAGACGGTGGAGGCTGGGGATATCATTTCCCTCTCCGGCTCCACCGGGCGGTCCACCGGCCCGCACCTGCACTTTGAGGTGCGTATCAATGGGGAGCGCACAAATCCCCGCTATTATCTACCGACGACTGGAGGTTGATATTTTTGCGTCTGAAACTTCAATTGCCGGCCAAGGCCGGCCAGTTCCGCATCTCCGAGTGTGAAGCGACCCGCCTGCTCACTCTATCGGCCAACGACTTTCAAACCTTTCTGAACTGGCCTCAGAAAGAACTATCCTGGGATGCACAGCCGCTCTATTATGAGGAGGACGGCAAACGGGTCTATCGGGGTGTTCTCATTTTGGGAGAGGGCCGCGCAGATGGCGTTTTCGCTTATGACGCGGGCGAACACTTCGTCTATCTGCCCGGCGCGAGAGCGGTGGTCGATTCCATTCTGGAACAGGCGGTGGAAAAGATCATCAAGGAGGGCACGGAGAACACCAACGAGGGCAGTTGGTGCTATTATTTCAGTGAGCTTTATGAGCAAATGGGACTGGTGATAGAGGATGGAAATGGCTTCGACGCCCTGCTCCTTGAGAAGCTGGAGCAGCGGCCGGAGGCGGCGGAGGTCGCCCTGACAGATGAGTGCTTTGACATCTGCTATTACCTGAACTACTGCAGAAACCTGAGCGATGAGGAGATAGAAGGACAAATTCCATTGGCACGACAGTCCGAATTATTTCGCAAATCCGTATCTGTCTTCTGTGATATGTACGATGAGAAATCTGACCTGTATGAGATGCTTCATAATAATCTGGGAATGAGTGACGATGAGATTGGATACCTCGGCTTCGCCCTGCACGATGAATATGTGGACGAGCAAATTGATGCAGAGGGGGCACAGTCCGGCCATTTCCCGGAGTCAGGGAAACTGGCGAATTTGATCTCCGCCTATGAGGAACTGCATCAGCTTCCAGATGAGGAGCGTATCACCCACTCGGCTCCGGGGACTTTTGGTTACTGCCTTGACCCCGATGTGCCGTCTGAGCGGCTTCATGCTGTGTACCAGCAGGCGCTGTCTGCCCTCGAACTGAAGGGCGATGAAATCCAGATAGATGGACAATTCACTTCCCGCGATGAGATCATTTCCCGTATGCGGGACTGCCTGCTGGCCAAAGAACTGTCGGCTGGAGAAAGAGTGCTGTTCGTCGCTACCGAGCCGTATGGAGGCCCTGGTGATTTCGCTTTGCGAGGCGGAGTGATAGAGAGTGTGGATGAGCAGGACAAGACCTGCTCGGTGCGGGGGACTTTTTTCACAATGGAAAAAGTCCCCCTACACTATGTACTCGGCCGATACAACCCGGCGGTTGGCGGGGAGTACTATGGATTCCGCGGCATCGTCCCCTATTTTTGTGAGGATAAAGAGCTGGCCGAGCATTACCTGCATGAGGCTGAGGTGATGTGGGACGCAGAGATGGAGGTGGGACAGGACCTCTCCATGTAAAAGAGGAAGTATGCAGTAATAGAACGACGGGAGGAATACCATGGCGGTGCTGTATCAAGTAGAGGAACAGGGGCGTCAAACCGCTTTTGTAGGCGAAAAAGAAGGTGGGTTTACGGAGCTGCACTCCCTGTTGGAGCGGGCCTCTGCCATCGTGGAAGTGGAAAACAGCGGGTTCGCAGAGGCACTTTCCAATGCCGCCGCAGAGCGCGGTACTCCGCTCAGGCAAGTGTTTGCGGACGAAGCAGAGGCCCTGAGCCATGACCTTGGTCATGGCGGGATTGTGGAACAGCAGGTGGTCATTGACCTGGACAATGGGCGGATACGGGTGGAATATGACCACCGGGCCGGCAGTCTGCGGGAGAGCCTGGATGCCTTGTCAAAACATTTTCCAACGGCAGGCGCCAACAGAATCCAGAACCGGCTCATAGCTTTCCTTGCGGAGCATGACGGAAGCGAGGAACTCTACAAGGTGCTTCACGATGAACTGGGACTGACCAATCAGGAGATCGAAGCCATGGGCTTTGATCTCACCCACCGATATGAGCCGGACTGCGGTGACGCATACCAGGACATCGTGGACTACATTCGCTTTGAGCAGGAAACCTCGGAAATCTGGCCCTGGTTTATCTCTTGCGATGAGATACTCTCCCATGAAACAACCCTGCGGGAGATCGCCGGCCGGATGTCCGCTGCCGGCGAATGGGATACGGAGAGCATCTATGAGAGCTTAACGGAAGTCTTTGGAAACAATCTATCGCTGGATAAACAGTCAAAGGATGACACGAAAGAGGAGGAAAGAAACATCAATATTAAACAGGATCAGTTGGATCTGCTTTGGCAGTTGGAAGAGTTCAGAAAGAAACATGAACATCAGGCAGAGCCGTTCGACTGGGCGATCCGGATGTGTGAGGCGTTTGTTGCCCGAAGTATGGGCTTCACAGACCGGGTACAGTGGACGGAGCTGCTTCGGCAGAGAGGTGAAACCCTTTTCATCTTCGACTGGAAGTCCGGCAGCGTCAGCGACCATGTAGCCCAGTGGTGCAAGGAAAATAGTCGGAATTGGAGATACAGCCATCTTGGGGAGCTGCAGGTTGCTCATGGCGGTGAGTGGAGAAAGGTCGATTATTTCTGCAGGGATGGCAGAGAAACCAGAGTGTATTTCCCACCAGAGTCCGTGCAGGAACAGCAGCTCCAGGCATTGGCAGAAGCCCCTGCCATCCATGTGCGGGATCTGCTCACGCTCGGCCTGCCGGACCACGATGTCTATCTGGTTCATGCTACAGAGGATGTGGGCTGGGTGCCCGCAGCGGATCTTTCTCGGCTGACTGCCCAGGGGAAAGAAGAATTTTCAGCTCTGCTGGACGCCAAAGTCGCCGCCATTCATCCTGGCCCCTATGGTGTGGAGCTGATGTTGGACGGGGTTGATCCTCAACTGTTGGTTCAATATGACGAAACAATCGCCAATTACTCCAGGGCTGAAAATACCCTGGGGCTTTTTATGTGAGGATGAGCTATGGGCTATCGTATAAACCGCAGCGAGCGTGAACAGCAACTGCTCAATATGCTCTTCAGCTATCTTGGGGAACATTATGACAGCAGTGAGTTATATGAGATACTGCATCATGACTTGGGGATGACCCACAGTGATATTGAGCTGTTGGGATTTGATCTGAAGGATTGCTATTGCATGGAATCCAACGAAATAAACATGGGACGCCTTAATCTGAATGCAGAAACAGACCTTTCAAGACTTATGGAGCGGCCAATGCTGTTGTCCACTGTCCATCTATCCCTCATAGACCGGACTTCGGGGGAGGTGGAAGAAGCTCTTTACGACAACGGCGCAAGATATGCCGAGGATCTTCGGAATATGATGGAACACTTTTCTACTGATGAATACCCCTCAAACAATCTCATGAATTACTTCGTTTTGCCCACTCATCCAAAGATAGAAAAACGAATCCGGGAAAAGGTACTGTCCGCAACGCCAGGAATATATGTGGATGGAGAAACAATCTATGCGGCGTTGAAACTTCAAATGACGGAAGACCTGACACAACGGGAACTGGAATTGTTTGAGCAGCAGATTGCGGATCAGTACGAAAATGGCTGGGGCGGCGCACTTGAATTGCAGGATATTGATACGGCCTGTGGCGATTTGATTTGCATCAGGCTATGGCACGACGCCCTGGAATTTTATCCAGCATGTAATTTGCCCACGGAAACAGAGGCAACTCAGGAAATAACCATGTAGGAGGAATCTAAATGAGAAAAGCCACGGTCACTATTTCATTTGATCAGGAGAAACTCAAAGCCGTCCAGTTCTATGCGGGAAAGAATGACACCTCCCTGGAGGCGGAACTGGATGCGTTCATGGAGAAGCTCTACAAGAGATATGTGCCGTCCCAGACCAGGGAGTATATCGAAAGCATGGCGGAACCGGAGGAACAGCCCCGTCCACGGTCTGCCCGCTCACCTCGAAGCACCATGCCGGATACTCTTGACTCGGGGAAGGAGGCCGAATAATGGCAGGCTCTACATCCGCCGAGGTGTGGCTGGATCAGCGGCGCTGGGACGCGCTGGAGGAGGCGCTGAAGGCCCAGGGCAGCGATATTGAACAGCATTTGCAGGACTATCTGATAACGCTGTACAACGAGACGGTTCCACAGGAACAGTGGGAGCAGGTGGAGAAACGCATCAGTGATGAGGCGGCAGAGGCAGCGCGGGAGGCTGAGGAACGTGCGGTCTACACCGCCTTTCATGTTCGGGAACATGGCCACGACAGTATCTTCTCAACGGGTAACGGTGAGGAGTTCCTGGATGTGGCCATACGGCTGCGCCGTTATCTGCAAGGAGGTGCTGCGGCTGTGAAGGGCGATTTCTCCCACCACTTTTATAATTCTCAGCCCATTACGCGGGAGCGGTTTGACGAACTGGCGGTTCTGCACCTCGAAAATACCGGCAAGGTTGCAGGCGCGTTTGAGATCGATCTGGATGCCGGCTGGCTCTCTGGCCTCCGCATCATGGATGGCTGGCAGACCTTTAAGATCAAAGATGTCTCAGCAGCGGTTTACTACGCCACCCGCAGTTCCCGTGTATCGCTGGCAGACCAGTGGGCAAAGTTTACCAGCCATCTGGAGGGGAAACAAATCGAGCCGGAGAGTTTTGCCCCTGTTGAAATCGGGGGCCTGCGTCCCTTGGAGAAGGGAGATATACTCTGTATTGACGGACCTTTTTACGCAGGCCGGGAGTTGAAGTTCCGGCTGGATCTCAGCGGCTATGGGGTGCAGAAAGAGGTGCTGAACCTGATGGTGGACTGCTCGAAACCGGAGAATTCTTTGGAGATCACCTGCGGTTATGACGCCGCCCGCCAAGGAATCAGCGACGAACTTGGCCTAACCCTCCGCCAGAAAAATGGGATGGTACGGCACGACTTTTTCTATCCATTGATGGAGGAGGAGCGAGATCTTCTCCTCAAAATAGTTGAACAATTCTGCCAACAGCAGACCGGGAAAACGCTGAACGACTACTATGCGCAGTTGGATATGGAGCGTGAAGCCCCTCCGGAACTCACTGCAGGTACCAAAAGGCTGCCGGTAGATGCGGTGTCCTTCACCGATGAGATCACAGAGTGCGATGGGAAACTGAGCTTCTATATCCCCATAAACTTCGATCCTGACGCAGTATTTGGTACCAATGTTGCCTCCGCCGTCAACGATGACTGGCTGAATGTGTACGCCAATTTTGACTGGAAGACCGGGCGGATAGACAGCGCATTGACCGTATGTCTCGTCTGCTCTGACGGTCATGAGTTTGAGTTTTCCTACCCGCTGACTCCCGCGGAACAGGTCCAGTTGTGGAACCAGATGGACGCCTACTGTCACCAACAGAATGGACAGAGCTTGGGGGAAACAAGGACCGCCCTGCTGCGGGAGCAGGCGGAAGAAGGGCTGGAGATTCGGCTGTAGGAAACGCCGCTCGGTAAATTTTATCGACTTCCCACAGCTTCCCAAGCCGCTTTTTATTGGCAGTGATGAATGGATTTCTCTCCGGAAGTGTGGCATTGTGTTGTTGCATGGGCAGCCAACCGGCGCCTGAAACAAACCAAAAAACTGAGGAAAGGAGTTCAACGAATGAAAGCCAAACAAGTATGTAAACTGCAGGAAAATCTCGCAAAGGAGGCCATTGCATACCTTGTGCTCTATGGAACAACCGTGGATGTAGCTCCATATCGAAAGGCTGTGACACAGGTTGGAACGGTATGGGGACTTCCAATACCAGACACACAGCGGTGGCTGGACTTGATCCGTCAGGAAGAAATCGCAGTTACCCAAGCAGCCGAGCCCGAAAAGGTGAATCATGTGATGGAGGAAAAAGACCTGCCGATAAACGCCAGCGGCCTCCAAACCCTGGATAATATCTGGGGCTTGTTCGAGACAGCGGTGGAGCTGAACAGCGTCGCTGGCCGCCGTGAGATGTACGCACTGGCCAGGGAATTGAGCGAATGCCAGAACCTGACGGACTGGATCATCAAAAGCCAGACGGAGAACGAGGGGGCCCAGGCGCCCATGGCCTGCACACAGAACTGAGCAAGCCGATAGCCGATGCTCCATGAAAAGCCGTGCGGCAGCACGGCTCTTTTTGTGGCGTGGAGCGCATTCCCCCGCCGTTGCCCCCTGTGCGGCCCTGTGTCCCCTTTTCCAAGAGGGGGTGGCATCCGTACACCTGCCGCCCTTCTGGGGGCTTGCGGCGGCTTTGTGCGGGCCGTTCCTAAAATGAGCGGTGACCGTCCTGCGTTGATGGCCTCTCACTTTCGCCTTTAGCGAGGGTGAACCGAGGGGTCGAAAACAGTGCGGGATAAAGAGCGGGGGTCGCAAAGCGTCCCCCGCTCGGCTCACACCGCCCCGCAATGCGGGCCGGGGAACGGTTTTGCGGGGGTCACTTTTCAGGGGATGGGATCACACCGGGGGTCACCACGGCTGGAATGGCCCATCACTCCAGCGTTTATCCGGCATTAGAACAGGGATATGGACAGAAAAGGAGGCACAAAATCAAAGTATGGACGGCATCCAGTTTTGAAGTAAAGAAGTCACTCAAAAAGACGAATCCCTGACCATGCAAAGGTCAGGGATTTTTGGTTGGAGGAAAGTATGGCGAGAGAAAAAATCAAGTTCGCTCTGCGTATTGCTCCCGAAACACAGCAACTGGTCAAAGAACTCTGTGAAAGGGATAACTGCCAGAGCCAGAACGAGTTTATTGAAAAGGCAATCCGCTTCTATGCCGGCTATGTTTCCGGCAAGGAAGCCACAGCATATCTGCCGCCCGCACTGGTGGCAGCCATGCGCGGAACCGTCCAAGACAGTGAGAACCGCATCGCCCGCCTGCTCTTCAAACTGGCGGTGGAGGTCAACATGATGATGAATGTACTGGCGGCGGGCATGGAAATCAGTGACGAGGATCTCAAGACACTCCGCGCCCGGTCCGTCCGTGAAGTGAAGCAGACCAATGGGCGCATCAGCTTCAAGGACGCCATCGACTACCAGCGGGGCGTGGAGTGATGCACAAAGGTGGTGACAGTCTGTGCCGCGCCTGATTTTCAAGTGCCCCTACATCAAGGGCGGTACCTCCTCCGCCACCGCTCATCTTGAAAACTATGTGAAATATATGGCCACACGGAATGGTGTGGAGCGCATCGATCCGGGACGCAGTGAGTGGCCGGCCACCTCAAAGCAGAAAAAGATGGTAGAACAGATCCTGCGGGACTTCCCGCTCAGCCGTGGGATGTTTGAATACGAGGACTATGCGGTCGAGCCGACACGCACCAACGCATCGGAGTTCATCACTCGCGCTCTGGAGGACAACTATGACCAGATCGCCAAGAAGGATAACTATCTGAAGTACATCGCCACCCGCCCCCGCGCCCAGCGCGTCGGTTCCCATGGATTGTTTACCGGCGAGGAAGATCAGCTCGTACTGGCGCAGGTAGCGGAAGCGGTCGCGGCCCACCCCAGTAATGTGTGGCTGCCCATCATCTCTCTGCGGCGGGAAGACGCCGCCCGCCTCGGCTATGACAAGGCGGAAGAATGGAAAGCACTGCTCTCCAAGTATGCCATGGAAATGGCGGAGGCGATGAAGATCCCCTGGGAGGATTTCCGGTGGTACGCTGCATTCCATGATGAAGCACACCATCCCCATATCCACATGGTCTGCTACAGCGCCGATCCGTCGAAAGGCTTCCTCACCACGCAGGGCATCGCCCAAATCAAGTCGGGACTGGCAAAAGAGATCTTCCGGCAGGAGCTGACGGAGCTTTACCAGAAGCAGACCCAGAGTAGGAACACGCTGAATGAGGACGCCCGCTCTGTGCTGGAGCAGTTGATTGAACAGATGTGGAGCGGCGCCGTGGTCAACCACCGCATGGAGAAGCTCATGGAGCATCTGGCGGAACGCCTGCGGCACACCGGAGGCCGGAAGCAGTACGGCTACCTCAAGGCTCCGCTGAAGGCTGTGGTGGATGAGATTGTGGACGAGCTGACCAAAGAGCCATGTGTCGCCGCAGCCTATGCCCTGTGGTATGAACTGCGGGAAGATGTGCTGCGCACCTACAAGGACGACCTGCCTCCACGCCTTCCCCTTTCCCAGCAGAAGGAATTCAAGCGGATCAAAAACATCGTCATTGAGGAAGCGGTAACACTGGGGGCGCGCCAGCAGGTTTTCCATCCAGATGACCAGCAAGACCGTGTCCCTGTGGAGGACCAGGAAGAAGCGCCGCTGCCGGAGGCGCCCCAGCCTGATAATGACTGGAATGATTTCTCGGAGTCCCCACCGGACGATGTCCCAGACAAAACGGTGTCTGCGCCAGCCAAAGCGCAGATGAACTGGAGCGATGAGTACCGCCTGGCCCGCCGCTGTTTGTTTGGCGGCAAGGATCAGCCCCAGGATCTTGAGCAGGCGTTTACCCTGTTCCAACAGGAGGCGCAAAAAGGCAATGCGCTGGCCATGCACGATCTGGGCCGGATGCTTGCGGACGGGCTGGGCCGGAAGATTGATATGCAGGCCGCCCATGTGTGGTACAGCAAGGCGCTGGCCGCTTTCTATGCTGTTGAGAGGCAGAAGAAAAAACGCTATGCGGAGTACCGGATCGGCAAACTGTATGCCGCGGGCCTCGGCTGTGAGCAGGACTATGGTGATGCCGCCCGGTGGTTCCAACTTTCCGCAGACAAAGGGTACAAGTATGCGCAATATTCCCTTGCCGGCCTGTTTCGCCGTGGACAGGGTGTGGAACAGGACGATGCGCGGGCGCTGGAGTTATACACAGCTTCCGCACAGCAGGACTTCCCCTATGCCGCCTACGAGTTAGGAAAGATGTATCGGGACGGCATTGGCTGTGAGAAGGACGCCGAAGCGTCGGAACAGTGGTACCGGCAAGCCTTCGCCGGATTTCTCGAATTGGAGCAGCAGAGCCATGACGATAAATTGCAGTACCGCATCGGATGGATGCTCCTCCATGGTGTAGGGACTGGTAAAGATGAGGCGGCAGCCAGGGAGTGGTTTGAACAGGCGTCCAAACTGGGTAATCCCCATGCACAGTACCAACTGGCCCGGATGATTTTCAATGATCCATCCTCTACACCGGAGCAGACAGCCCAGGCATTGGAGTGGCTGACAAAGGCGGCGGAAGCCGGCCAGGACTGTGCTCAATACGCGCTCGGCAAAATCTATCGGGATGGTCAGGGCGTGGAAAAAGACATTCAAAAGGCGGTGGCTCTGTTCACACTTGCGGCAACGAAGGAAAACAGCTTCGCCGCCTTTGCCCTTGGCAAGCTGTATCTTGCCGGTGACGCAGCCCTGCCCAGAGACCCGGCGGCCGCACTGAAATGGCTCACATACGCTGCGGAACTTGGGAACCAGTTTGCCCAGTACCGCCTGGGAAAACTGGTGCTGAAGGGAGACAACGGTATCCCAAAGAATGTAACAGCCGCCATCCGCTGGCTTGCTGCCGCGGCCAAACAGGAGAACGGGTATGCGGAATACGCTCTGGGCTTGGTCTATCTCAAAGGAGAAGATGTACCCAAAGACAGCGTAAAAGCACTAAGTCTGCTGAAGCGGTCAGCAGGCCGGGGTAATCAGTTTGCGCAGTACCGGCTGGGCAAGCTGCTGCTCCAGGGGGAAGATGCGCCAAAGGATGTGAAAGCCGCCATCCGCTGGCTCACCGCCGCAGCGGAACAGGGCAATCAATACGCCCAGTATGCCCTTGGCAAGCTCTATCTGCTTGGGAAGGAGGTCCCAAAAGATAGATCCAGTGCGATCAAGTGGTTCCAGCTGGCAGCGGATCAGGGCAATGAATATGCTCAATATTTCCTGGAACACATGGATGACCGCTTGGGCCAGCCTCCTGTGGCGGCCGTCATTTCGCTGTTCCACCATCTGTCCAACATTTTCCAGGAGCAAAACCAACCACCGCCCTCCGGTGGCGTCCGGGTCGCGGTGGATCGGAAGCTCCTACGAAAAATCAAGGCGAAGAAGATCGCTCAGGGCCACAAGGCGGATGACCATGAGCCGGAAATGCAGCTATAAGGGAGGTAATCTTTTGAAACAGAAAGAGCAGTTTAAACAGCAGATTTTATTGGCGCATCCAAAAGGCATTCAAGGGCTGAAACGGCAAAAGCCAATCCCGTGCAGACCTGTTCTGTTCCACCGGAAACTCAAGGGAAGGAATCAGTGAGAGGCATATGAGGTATGAACCTGCGTACTCCCATTAATAGCCTCTGGAGCTTCAACAAGAAGTTCTGAAATCTTTTTTCTCTTTTTCAGTTACCCTTTCAGGAACCTTTCCAGTCACACTACCGCTGTGGTCTATGGGCGTCGGGATCAAGTCCAAGAGCTCCGAAAGATGCCAACCAACCGAATGAATTAACACAGATTTGAGAGGCCGCATACTGCGGTCTCTTTTTTTGATAAGGAGGGATGTAGCGTGCCATATATCCACTTCACAGAGGACCAAAAACTCCGTGCCAACTCCGTTGACCTGGTGGAGTTCCTGCGCCGGCAGGGAGAGAAACTCATCTCCTCCGGCCAGGACAAACGCCTCACCTCAGATCACAGTATTACTGTGCATGGGAATGAGTGGTATGATCATGCTGTAGAGAGGGGTGGCCATGCAATCTCCTTTGTCCAAAATTTCTACGGCCTGACTTACCCTGAAGCAGTGACCCGTCTGCTCAATGGTGAACAGGGGGAGGTGTATGTACCGGCGGAGAAAAAAGAAAAAAAGCCGCCAAAGGAATTTGCCCTGCCTCCCTCAAACCAGGCCATGCGGCGGGTATATGCTTATCTGCTCCAGCAGAGGCACATCAGCCGGGAGGTACTAAGCGCTTTCGCACAGAAGGGACTGATCTATGAGAGCCGGGAATTGTCCATAGATCAGACAAAGGTGTATCACAACGCCGTGTTCGTCGGATTCGATGAACGCGGCGTTGCCCGTCATGCCCACAAGCGGGGGCTCTATACCCAAGGCAAAAGCTACCGGGGCAACATAGAGGGCAGTGATCCCCGGTGCAGTTTCCACTGGGTCGGTACCAGCGACCGTCTCTATGTATTCGAGGCCCCCATCGATCTGCTTGCCTTTCTCACCCTGTACCCGGACGGCTGGCAGCAGCACAGCTATGTGGCTCTCTGTGGTACGGCGGAACATGCTATGCTGTGGATGCTGGAGAAAAATCCAAATCTGCGGAAAGCCATCCTTTGCCTGGATCACGATGCCGCCGGAATCGAGGCCGCCGGCCGGCTCTCGGATATTCTGCGGGAGCATGGCTATTCTCAAATTGCCTCGCTGCAATCCGAATACAAAGACTGGGACGAGGATCTGAAAGCGTGGAATGGACTGGAGGCCCAGCCCGCCGAGGAGCATCCGCAGTTTGTGGTGGCGGGGCTCGTCTGCCGGCGAATCGGAGCCAGGTGCAAGGAAGTTCAGCCGGACCGGGCGGTTTATCAGTTCCCCGGATTGCTCATACAGTACCGGAACGACCTCCATTGGGGACGCTTTGACCAGGCGATGGAATGTATGGAAACCATGGCGGCGCTGGCCCTCTCGGTGGTGCTGCGGGAGTGCAAACAGATGGGTATCGCGCTGACCACTGAGCAGGGCGTCCGGTTTTTAGAAAGCCACATCCTGCCTCATCAGAACCGGAGTATCCTCAAGAACCGGGCGGATGAGATCGCCATGCAATTCCAAAGCGTATTGGCCAAGAACAATCGCCAGGGTATCCGTACCCAGGCAGAGAAAAAAGAGGTGGCCAGCGCATGGCTGGAGCTGGCCATCTCTTGTGCCAAGGTGCCGGTCAAGTACGAGGCCGACGAGATCAAACGGCGGCAGAAAGAGGAAAAGACCCAGAGGGAAGCTGAGCCAGTGATGGCCTAAGCCTGAAACAGCAAAGCGGAGGAATGGCTCAGTCCCACTCCTCCGCTTCTTCCTGGCTGCTTGTTTGTCTGCTGAGATATTCTGCCCGCTCCTGCTTATTGGCTGGCCGAGTTGCCTGCTTTCCACAGTCTGGGCATTGCTCCGGCAGTTCCGGCGCCTCAAACAGATAGTAGCAATGGTCACATACGCAAATCAAAGCAATCACCTCATACCAATTTATTATAGCAGACAAAGCGAAAACTGAACATCCCCTTCTGATATTAAGGCGTAGATATCAAAAGGAGGATCATGTGCCAACGCAAGTTATAACACTTATCGTGGTAGGTGCCATCATGTTTCTCGTGATCGGCGGTCTCGCGTTTCTCTCCCATTACTATACCCTTGACGGAATCAAATCCAAGACTGTGGGCGACGGCCAGCACGGAACCGCACGCTGGGCTACCAAACAGGAGATTCGGCAGACCTATGCCCATGTCCCTTTTGAACCAGAGCTGTGGCGCAAGGGAGAGCATCTGCCGGAAAAGCAGGGCCTTGTCCTTGGCTGCGAAGGGCCCAAAGACCATGTTACAGCTCTGGTGGACACCGATGACATCCACGCCATGGTCACCGCCGCCAGCGGCGCCGGAAAGACCGCGTTCTTTTTGTACCCCAACATCGAATATGCCCTCGCCAGCGGGATGTCCTTCCTCTGCACGGATACCAAGGGCGACCTGTTCCGCAATTATGCCGGTATTGCCAAGGACTGCTACGGATACCAAATCGCCGTGTTGGATCTGCGTAATCCCACCCGCTCGGACGGCAACAACCTGCTTCATCTGATCAACAAGTACATGGATATCTATAAGGCCGACCCCAAAAACCTGGCAGCAAAGGCTAAGGCGGAGAAATACTCCAAGATCCTCGCAAAGACGCTCATCAACACCAGCGGCGGCGACAGCGCCCAGTATGGGCAAAACGCCTTTTTCTACGATTCCGCCGAGGGCCTGCTGACCGCCATGTTCCTGCTGGTGGCCGAGTATCTGCCCACCGAGGACGCGGACGGCAATCCCATTGAAAAGCGCCACATCGTGTCGGTGTTCAAGCTGGTGCAGGAACTGCTGGCCCCCAGCCGGGTGAAGGGAAAGAATCAGTTCCAGCTCCTGCTGGAAAAGCTCCCGCCTAATCATAAGGCCCGCTGGTTTGCCGGGTCCGCCCTCAACACGGCGGAGCAGGCCATGGCCTCCGTGATCTCAACGGTACTGTCCCGCCTAAACGCCTTCCTCGACTCGGAGATGGAGCAGATCCTCTGCTTTGACACCGCCATTGACGCGGAGAAGTTTTGCAATGAGAAATCCGCCATCTTTATCGTACTGCCCGAGGAGGATCAGACCAAGTATTTCATGGTCAGCCTGATCCTCCAAAATCTGTACCGGGAGATCCTCACCGTGGCCGATGAGAACGGCGGGCGGCTCAAGAACCGGGTGGTCTTCTTTGCAGATGAGCTTGGGACATGCCCGCCCATCCAGTCGCTGGAGCTGATGTTTTCCGCCTCCCGGTCCAGAGGACTCATGTTGGTGCCTATCGTCCAGAGTATTACGGGACAGCTGCAGAAAAACTATGGAAAAGAGGGCTCTGAGATCATCGTGGACAACTGCCAGGTCAACCTTTACGGCGGCTTCGCCCCGGCCAGTCAGACTGCGGTGGAACTGTCCAAATCTTTGGGCAGCCGGACGGTGATGAGCGGCAGTATCTCCCGCGGGAAAAACGATCCCAGCCAGTCCCTCCAGATGATGGAGCGTCCCCTCATGACCCCGGATGAACTCAAGTCCATGCCCAAGGGCAGCTTTATTGTGGCCAAGACCGGCGTCCACCCCATGAAGGTCAAGCTGCGGCTGTTCCTCGACTGGGGCATCCGGTTCGGCAAGCCCTATGAAGTGCCGGAGAAGGCCCAGCGGTTCGTTGCCTATGCTGACAAGCAGGAGTTGGAGGAGTCCATCATCCGCCGCCACTATGGGACGATTGTAATGGATAGTGAGCAGCCGCAGGGAGTCGGCACATCCGCTGGCGGTATGGCTCAGGGAATTCAGGCCGCACCGGATTCCCGCAAAACGGTATTTCGGCCTTGACGGAGGGAAACAGAATGAACAGCTTTAGAAATATCTACAATTCCAATCTAAGCCACAGAGCCAAGAGCGTCTATATGTACCTCAAAGATCGGGCAGACAGCGAGGGACGCTGCTGGCCGGCCATCAGAACCATTGCTCTGGAGTTGGGGCTTTCCCGCTCTACGGTCAAGCGGGCACTGGATGATCTCTGCAGGGCTGGTCTGCTGCAAAAGGACCCACGCTGGCGGGAGAATGGGAGTCTTACTTCCAATCTGTATCATGTGGTATGACGGAGGTGTCCAATGCTGGTTGAGATCGATCTACTGGATTATTTGGCTTATCAAATGGGATGCGGAGTTCTTTCTGATCTTCGGCTGTCCCAGCAAAGTGAACGGCTGCACAGGCTCACTGCCGCGATCCCTTTAGGTGCATGCAGCGAACAGGAATGGCTGGATGCGGCACAGTATTTGACAGGCCATGACTGCGCATCAGCACTGGAAGCAAGAAACCGTCTGGTGAGATAGCCTGTAAAAAGCAGACCCTCCCGCCAAGGGGAGGGTCTACATATCATGTGAACCGAGTCCCGGTTCATAATGAACCAACCAGAAGCGCCCACTCTAAGGATTTTATTTAAGACAGAAAATAACTAAAATGGTACCTATAGAAAGGACAGTACTCTGA
>NZ_JH417806.1 GCF_000239295.1 Flavonifractor plautii ATCC 29863 | reverse complement strand
GCTTCTTCAGCTCGGTAAAGCTGCCGCAGGTCTTAACTACGCCCATCACGAAAAATAGCACCAGCAGAGCGTAGCCGATGGCTTGGAGTGCACCGTTGATGCTGACGATCACGTTCCAGATCCCGCCGCCTTTGAATTCCTCCGGGGTGGTGCTGATCAAAGTCCAGATCTCCGCGAGTTTGTCGTTCCAGGTCTGCAGGGCGGAATTCAGATTGTCTACAATCCAGTTTCCACTGCCCAATCACTTCACCTCCTCGTCGGGACGAAATCCATTTCGCTCCGTTTTCGCCTGGCGGCGAAAATTACGCTCCATTCCTTTGTCCCTCCTCTCCCACCCGCAACCACTGCGCTGGGTTGCGGGTGGGCATTTTTTTATTCTCATGTTCATCAGCCGGTGATGAGAGTGAGGATCTCCTTGGTGAAGGTGATCACGATGCCACCAGCGATAGTGAGCATACCATTGGCCCGCTGAGAGGGGTCATGACTCTTGAGGGACAGGCCCAGCTGGAGGACACCGAAGCCCAGCAGAATCAGGCCAATGGCCCGAATCAGGGAGAAGATGAACTCGGAAAGGTTGTTGACGACCGTCAGCGGATCGTCCGCGGCAAAGGCCGGGATAACCATAACGGTCAGCGCCAGAACGAGGCAGGAAAACAGGGCGTACAGTTTCCGTGCGCGGCGCTCATACTTACGGGTGGTCAGATCATGTTTCATGCTGCAGTCTCCTTTTCTTTGTTGGTTTCATCGGCAGAAATCACCTGGAAGAACGGTGTGCCTGGAATGGCCGGTGTGGTGTTGTGTCCATGGTGAATATACGGCGCTCCGCCTCCGTCCACGGTGTAGCGGATAGCGGGGTGCTCGGTCAGTTCATACTTTAGGTCCATGACGGGTTTTGCGCCTCGGATGAACAAGATGCAATAGCGATTATCCAACGCACGAACCTCATCGGGGGTAAGCAGCTCCCGTCCGCTCATCTGGAAATTGGTGGAGTAGGAGCCCGACTTGCCCTTGGTCTGCCCATGGGTCTTGTGGAGTAGGGAGGCACCGCCTTGCCATATTACT
>NZ_JH417805.1 GCF_000239295.1 Flavonifractor plautii ATCC 29863 | reverse complement strand
CGCGGGCCTCGGCGGGGGTGGCGACCTGCTTGCCGTACTCCTCGATGACGCGGCGGGCGCGCTCCACGAACTGCACGTTGCTCTCGGCCAGAACGCCCTTGGCGTACATCACGTTGTCCTCCATGCCCACGCGGATGTGGCCGCCCAGCGCCACAGCGCCGTACAGCATCTCCAACGCGCAGTGGCCCACACCAAAGCAGCTCCAGGTGGAGCCGGGGCACAGGGACTCCATGGTTTCCTTCATAAAGATCAGGTTCTTCAGGGAGCCGGGGATGCCGTTGGCGCAGCCCATGCAGAACTGGAAGTGAAGGGGGGCCTTCAGCACGCCCTTCTTCAGGTAGTAGGCGGCGTTGGCAATCATGCCCGGGTCAAAGGCCTCGATCTCCGGCTTGACGCCCCACTCCTGCATGTTCTTGCCCAGCTCCTCCAGGAAGGCAGGGGGGTTGAGGAACAGGGAGGTGTGCAGCCAGTTCATGGAGCCGCAGTCATAGGAACCCATCTCGGGGCGCAGCTCCTTCAGGTGGATCTGGCGGGTGGTGTCGTCGGCGTGGATGTCGCCGGAGGTGGTCATGTTCAGGATGATGTCGCAGTCGGGGTGGTTGGCGCGCAGCAGCTCCACGGTCTTGCGGAACTTCTCCTTGTCCATGGTGCCGTGCCCCTCGTCGTCCCGCATGTGCAGGTGGGCGATGGCCGCGCCGGCCTTCCAGCAGGCGTACACGTCCTCGGAAATCTCCTCCGGGGTCATGGGCACGTTGGGGTTGTTGGCCTTGGTGGGCCAGGCGCCCGTAGTGGCCACAGTGATGATCGTCTTGTTCTTCAGCTC
>NZ_JH417804.1:7425-50672 GCF_000239295.1 Flavonifractor plautii ATCC 29863 | reverse complement strand
CTCCCCGGCGTTGCCGGGGAGCCCCCTGTTTATACAAACTCGTAGTCGGCGAACTTGTCCTCGCCCTGCTGGTTATCCTTGGTTTCCCCCACGAAGGTGCCCATCACGTGGCACTCCGGGCAGAAGCCGAACTCCTCGTCGGCGCTTCCCTCCAGTTCATAGCGGTATTTCTTGCCGCACTGAGGGCACTCATAGAAAAAGTAATAGGTTCCCCAGGTCATGCTGTTTCTCCTTCCTGTTTCCCGGCCGCTGCGGCCTCCAGCTCCGCCCGGCGGGCGGCCCGGGCGGCCAGAGTCTCCTCCAGGGTTTTTTTCGGGCGCGCGTTCATCTCCGTCCGCCACCGGGCCAGCCAGCCCCGCAGCTCCTCCAGCCCCTCCTCACTGAGGGGAAATTCCTTTGTCTCCTCCACTGTGCTGTCCTGATAGCGCCAGGGGCCCTCCCACACCTCGGCGGTAAGCCTGGGGCTCTCCCCTGTATCGGGCACCACCTTGTAGCGCAGGGCCCCGCCGCTGGCTGTCCAGAAGTTGCCGTTTTCAAAGTGGGACAGCACCGGCAGGAACAGTTCCTCGTCCATGTGTTCAGCTCCTTATCCATGTGAAAGCGTGGTATCTCAAATGATACCACGCTTTTGTCCGATTTTCAATTCTTCAATTCTCGCTGTAGCGGGCCAGGAACTGGCGGGTGCGCTCCTCCCGGGGGTGCTCGATGACCTGCCGGGCGTCGCCCTGCTCCACGATCACGCCGCCGTCCATGAATACCACCTGGTCGGCCACGTCCCGGGCGAAAGCCATCTCATGGGTGACGATGATCATGGTGGTCTTCTGTTCGGCCAGGGCGCGGATCACCCGCAGCACCTCGCCGGTGAGCTCCGGGTCCAGGGCGGAGGTGGGCTCGTCAAAGCAGAGGATATCGGGGCTGAGGGCCAGGGCCCGGGCGATGGCCACCCGCTGCTGCTGGCCGCCGGAGAGCTGGTGGGGGTAATGCCCCGCCCGGTCGGCCAGACCCATCTGGGCCAGCAGCGTCCGTCCCTTCTCCTCAATCTCAGCGAAGATGCGCTTCTTCTCCCCCTTAAAGTCGGGCCGCTCCCGGGCCAGGAGCTGGCCGGCCAGGGTCACGTTTTCCAGAGCGGTGTACTGGGGAAAGAGGTTGAACGACTGGAACACCAGCCCAAAGTGGAGGCGCTTCTTGCGCACCTCGCTCTCCCGCTGGGTGGCGGGGTCGTCCGCGTCAAAGAGCACCTCGCCCCCCACGGTGATGCGGCCCCGGTCGGGACGCTCCAGGAAGTTGAGGCAGCGCAGGAGGGTGGTCTTGCCGGAGCCGGAGGAGCCGATGATGGCCATGGCCTGCCCCTGCTCCAGGGAAAAGCTGATATCCTCCAGAACCCGCGTCCTGCCGAATCGCTTCTGGATATCCTCTACCTGTAAAATCGCCATGCTGTGCGCTCCTCTCAAACCCGGAAATAGTCCAGCTTCTTCTCGGTGCGGCTCAGGGCCAGGGTCACAATGCCGTTGAACACCAGGAAGAAAGCGCCGGCGTAGAACAGGGGCCAGATCATGCCCTTGTTGCCGAAGTCCTTGGCCAACTTGATGATCTCCCCCACCATGATGAAGTTGGACAAAGAGGTGTCCTTCACCAGGGTGATGATTTCGTTGCCCATGGGGGGCACGATGCGCTTGACCACCTGGAGCAGGGTGACCTGGAAGAAGATCTGGCTGCGGGTCATGCCCAGCACCTGCCCGGCCTCCCGCTGGCCGGCGGGGACACCCTGGATGCCGCCGCGGAAGATCTCGGAGAAGTAGGCCGCGTAGTTGAGCACAAAGGCCAGGACGGCCGCCCCCATCCGCCCCAGGGAGTGTCCAGGCCCAAAGACGATGCCGGGCAGATAGAACACCACCGCCAGTTGGAGCATCAGTGGGGTGGAGCGCATGATGTAAACATACAGGCGCACCAGAAGGCTCAGGGGCTTGAAGCGGCTCATGGTGCCGAAGGACACCACCAGTCCCAGGGGCAGGGACAACACCAGCGTGACGGCAAAGAGCTCAATATTAAGCAGAAAACCGTCCAGCAGGGTCATGGTTACCGTTTGGAATGACATGTTCTCTCTCCTCTGTCCAACGCGGACAAGGGGCAGGGGGCATATACCCCCTGCCTCTTGTGTCGGAACGTTTTACTGGTTGGCCAGCAGCAGATCGGCCAGCTCGTACTTGACGGCCAGCTCGTTGAGGGTGCCGTCGTCAATGAGCTCCTGCATGGCCTGGTTTACCGCCGCGGTGAGGTCGGAGCCCTGGCGGAAGCCGATGCCGTACTCCTCCACGGACAGCTCCAGATCGGGAATGACCATCAGGTCGGAGTAGTCGCCGGTGCCGGCCAGCGTGTTGGCCAGCACGAAGTCCATAACCGCCGCGTCCGCCGCTCCGCTCTTGACCTCCAGCAGGGCGTCGGTCTGCTTCACCACAGAGGTATAGCTGGCCTGGCTGAGGAACTCGTCGGCCGCAACCGCCGCCTCACCGGCGGAGCCGGCCTCCGCGTCCAGATTGGCGCCGGCCAGGGACTCGGTGGAGGTGTATTTGTCCGCGTCGGCGGCGCGGATAACCACCACCTGATAGTTCTTGATGTAGGGGTCGGAAATCGAAATGGTCTCCTGGAGCTCCGGCGTGATGGTCATACCGTTCCAGATGCAGTCGATGTTCTTGCTCTCCAACTCCAGCAGCTTGGCATCCCAGTTGATCTCCACAAACTTGGGCTCCACCCCCAGCTTGGCGCACACGGCAGTGGCAAACTCGGTCTCAAAGCCGGTCAGCTCGCCGTCCTCCCCCAGGTAGTTCATGGGCTCGAACAGGGTATAGCCGATCTTTAGGACTCCGTTGCCCTTGACATAATCCAGGTCGCTCTCTGCCGCAGGCGTCTGAGAGCCGGTCGGCGCCGCGCTGCCGGGCGTCTCGGCCGCACCGGGATTTCCGCCGCAGGCGGTGAGGGTCAGGGTAAGGCCCAGAGCAAGGGCCAGAGCCGTCCAATTTCGTTTCATAGCAGTTCCTCCTCAGTTGGGTCGTTTTCCTCTTCGCTTTCGTATATTACCACACTAAAGCGATATTGTAAAGAGAAAAACGGAAAAATTTTTCCCCGCCCCAAAAAAGCCCCGCTTCCGTATAGAATTCCCGCCGATTCCATATCCTCTGAGACAGAGAATCTCAAAAACGGAGGCATCACACGTTATGAAAAAACTGGCTGCGGCCCTGCTGGCCGCCGCGCTTCTGGTCCTCCCCGCCCAGGCCGTCAGCGGCGCGCCCACGGTGGACGCCGCCGCTGCGGTGCTGATGGAGAAGGAAACCGGCGCCATCCTCTATGAACAGAACGCCCACGACAAGCTGGAGCCCGCCAGCGTCACCAAAGTCATGACGCTGCTGCTGGTGCTGGAGGCCATTGACGACGGCCGTCTGGCTCTGGACGATATGGTTACCGTCTCCGCCCACGCCGCCTCCATGGGCGGCTCCCAGGTCTATTTAAAAGAGGGGGAGCAGATGAGCGTGGACGACATGCTCAAGGCCGTGGCGGTGGTGTCGGGCAATGACGCCGCCGTGGCCCTGGCCGAGCACCTGGCAGGCAGCGAGGAGGGCTTTGTGGAGCAGATGAACCAGCGGGCCGCCGAGCTTGGCATGGCCGACACCTGCTTTGTCAACTGCACCGGCCTGCCCGCGGCGGGCCACCTGACCAGCGCCCATGATATCGCGGTCATGAGCCGCGCCCTGATCCAGCACCCCAAAATCCGGGACTACACCACCATCTGGATGGACTCCATCCGGGGCGGTCAGTTCCAACTGGCCAATACCAATAAGCTGGTGCGTTTCTATGAAGGGGCCACTGGCCTCAAGACCGGCTCCACCGACGCGGCAGGCTACTGCCTGTCCGCCACGGCCGAGCGGGACGGTATGGAGCTCATCGCCGTTGTGCTCAAGGCCAAGACCTCCGAGCAGCGCTTTGAGTCGGCCAAGAGCCTGCTGAACTTCGGCTTTGCCAATTATACCCTCACAGACGTCTACCCCGGACAGGCCCTCCCTCCTGTCGACGTGCTGCTGGGCGAGCAGGACACGGTACAGCCCATCCTCGCCCAGTCCAGCCGGATTCTGGTGGACAAGGCCCAGCTCAACGACGTGACGAGCGAACTGCGCCTGTGCGAGAATGTGGAGGCCCCGGTGGAGCAGGGGCAAAAGCTGGGCGAGATGGTGATCTCCGTGGGCGGGCAGGAGCAGCAGACCATCCCCATCGTGGCCGACCGGGCTGTGGCACGGCTGACCCTTCCCGGTATTTTCTCCCGGTTCCTCAAAACATTGTTTATGGCGGAATAATCCGATTGTGCAGGGGGGAGCGGCATTGCCGCTCCCCCCTCTGCGCAATCTCTCCAAAACGCCCGTCCGCCCAATATGGGAAATTTTACACTTGCTTTTCCATACATGTCTTGACTATGCCTCCATCACGTTGTATAATTTATACAAATAATTTCCACCTCTTCTGGAGTTATTTTATCACCAATGACAAGGATCTCCTGGCTCCCAGCCCTCTTTTTGGGGATTTTTGCCAATAAGGAGTGACACCTATGCCGATATCCAATGACACCGCGCCCCTGGCGCAGTTCCTTGCGGGACAGGCGGTTCGGGCGCAGGAATTCCTGGGCTCCCACCCCACTGTACGCGGCGGACAGTCCGGCTGGCTGTTCCGCGTCTGGGCTCCTCATGCTCAGGCCGTCGCCGTAATGGGCGACTTCAACGGCTGGGATGATGGGGCCAACCCCATGGCCGCCCTGGAGGGCGGCGTGTGGGAGCTCTTCCTCCCCGGCCTGCAGCAGTATGACAACTATAAATACGCCGTGCACACCCGCTCGGGCAAGGTCCTGGCCAAGGCCGACCCCTATGCCTTCCATGCCGAGACCCGCCCCGGCACCGCCTCCAAGCTGTACGATCTGTCCGGTTACCAGTGGGGCGACGGGAGCTGGCTGGATTACCGGAAGAACAACCCGGTCTACCAGAAGCCCATGAACATCTATGAGGTGCATCTGGGCTCCTGGCGGCGCACCGGCGACGACCAAATGCTCTCCTACCGGGACATCGGCAGATATCTGGTGCCCTACGTGAAGGAGATGGGCTTCACCCATGTGGAGCTGCTCCCCGTCACGGAGCATCCCCTGGACGCCTCCTGGGGCTATCAGTGCACCGGCTACTTTGCGGCCACCAGCCGCTTCGGCACCCCACACGACTTCATGTGGCTGGTGGATCAGCTCCACCAGGCCGGCATCGGCGTCATCCTGGACTGGGTGCCCGCCCACTTCCCCAAGGACGCCTTCGGCCTGTACGAGTTTGACGGGGAGCCCTGCTACGAGTATGCCGACCCCCGGAAGGGGGAGCACGCCGACTGGGGCACCCGGGTGTTTGACTACGGGCGAAGCGAGGTGCGGTCCTTCCTCTACTCCTCCGCCCTGTTCTGGCTGGAGCAGTACCACATCGACGGCCTTCGGGTGGATGCGGTGGCCTCCATGCTCTACCTGGACTACGGCCGGCAGGACGGCCAGTGGGTGCCTAACGTGTTCGGCGGGCACGAGAATCTGGAGGCCGTTGAATTCCTCCAGCAGCTCAATACCCACATTTTCAGCGCCCACAGCGACGTGATGATGATCGCCGAGGAGTCCACCGCCTGGCCCCGGGTTTCCCATCCGGTGGACAAGGGGGGACTGGAGGGCGGCCTGGGCTTTAACCTGAAGTGGAACATGGGGTGGATGAACGACATTCTCCACTACATTAAAATGGACCCCTACTTCCGCCAGTTCAACCACCACGATATTACCTTCTCGCTGATGTATGCCTTCTCTGAGAATTTTGTGCTCCCCCTGTCCCACGATGAGGTAGTGCACATGAAGGGCTCCCTCATCAACAAGATGCCCGGAACGGACGAGGAGAAATTTGCCGGCGTGCGGGCTTTCTATACCTATATGCTCACCCACCCGGGCAAGAAGCTGCTGATGATGGGCAGCGAGTTCGGCCAGTGGAACGAGTGGCACTATGAGCACTCTCTGGACTGGCACCTGCTGGAGCTGGAGGGGGAGGACGGAGACCGCCACCGGGCCCTTAAGGCGTTCTTCCAGGCGGTCAACGCCTTCTACCTGGCCCACCCGGAGCTGTGGGAGCTGGACTTCTCTTGGGAGGGCTTTGAGTGGATCGAGGCCGACGACAACCAGGCCAATACCATTGCGTTCCTCCGCAAGGACAAGAAGGGCAGCACCCTGGTGACAGTGTGCAACTTCTCTCCTGTGGACCGTACCGGCTATACCATCGGCGTGCCCACGGCGGGTACCTATACCTGCCTGTTCAGCACCGACGACCCCGCCTTCGGCGGACTGGGCCGGGGCGATGCCGGGCCGGTCAAGAGCCAGTATATCGAGTGCAACGGCCGGGAGCAGGCCATCACTCTGTCCCTGCCCCCCATGAGCGCCGCCATCTACAAGTGCACCCGCAAGTTCCCGTCCCGCCGGAAAAAAACCGCCGAAGCCGCGCCCAAGGCTGCAAAGTCCGACAAGGCAGCCAAGGCGGCCCCCAAAAAGACCACCCGCAAGTCCAAGGAATCCTGACGCTTTTTCCAGTTAAACGCTGAGGTGATAAGAAGTGAAAAAGGAATGTGTCGCCATGCTGCTGGCGGGCGGACAGGGCAGCCGTCTCCACGCCCTCACCAGCCACGTGGCAAAACCCGCGGTCCCCTTTGGAGGAAAGTATCGCATCATCGACTTTCCCCTGTCCAACTGCATCAACTCCGGTATCGACACGGTTGGGGTGCTCACCCAGTACCGGCCGCTGGAGCTGAATGCCTACATCGGCAACGGCGAGCCCTGGGACCTGGACCGGTCCTACGGCGGCGTCCACATCCTGCCCCCCTACATGCGGGAGGGAGAAAAGGGCACCTGGTACAAAGGCACGGCCAACGCCATCTACCAGAACATCAACTTCCTGGAGACCTATGATCCGGAATATGTACTCATCCTGTCCGGCGACCACGTCTACAAGATGGACTACACCCAACTGCTCCGCCGCCACAAGGAGGCCGACGCCGCCTGCACCATCGCGGTGCTGGAGGTCCCCATGGAGGAGGCTTCCCGCTTCGGAATTATGAATGTGGACGAGAACGACGACATCTATGAGTTCGAGGAGAAGCCCAAGCACCCCAAGAGCAACCTGGCCTCCATGGGGATCTACATCTTCACCTGGTCCAAGCTGCGGGAGTACCTCATCGCTGACGAGGCCGATGAGAAGAGCTCCAACGACTTCGGCAAGAACATCATCCCCGCCATGCTGAACGCCGGCGAAAAGATGACCGCTTACCGTTTCCAGGGCTACTGGAAGGACGTGGGCACCATCGACTCCCTGTGGGACGCCAATATGGATATGCTTTCCCCCGACAACGGCATCGACCCCTACGACACTGAATGGCCCATCTACGCCCGCACCCCCATCCGTCCCCCCCATTTCATGGGAATGGATGCCAAGGTGGACCACTCCATGGTCACCAGCGGCTGTGAGGTGTACGGCACAGTGGAGAACTCTGTGCTCTTCCACTCCGTCACCGTAGAGGAGGGCGCGGTGGTGCGCTACTCCATCCTCATGCCCGGCACGGTGGTGAAGAAGGGCGCGGTGGTGGAGTACGCCATCGTGGCCGAGGAATCAGTCATCGGTGAGAACGCCCGGGTGGGCGCCTCTCCCGACGGCAGTGAGGACTGGGGGGTTGCTGTCATTGCCCAGCACCTGAACATCGGCCCCAGCGCCGTGGTTTCCCCTAAAGCTATGATTACCCGTAACGTGAAAGGAGGTGGGGTGAAATGATGAACAAGCTGCACGGCATCATCTTCGCCTACCTTTCCAACCCGGATCTGCGGGAGCTGACCCAGCACCGCAACACCTGCTCCATCCCCTATGGCGGCCGGTACCGGGTGATTGACTTCATGCTCTCCAACATGGTCAACGCCGGTGTCTCCGATGTGGGCCTGATCGTCCACGCCAACTACCAGTCCCTGCTGGATCACGTCGGCTCCGGCAAGGACTGGGACCTCAGCCGCAAGCACGGCGGCCTGCGCATCCTCCCCCCCTTCGGCTACTCGGGCCGGCGGGAGGGCATCTACCGGGGCCGCATGGACGCCCTGGCGGGCGTGCGCTCCTATTTGCAGTACATCCGGCAGGACTACGTGGTGCTGGCCGGAGGTGATCTGGCGGTGAACCTGCCCCTCAATGACATCTTTGAGGCCCATATCCGCAATGACGCGGACATTACCGCCGTGTGCACCAGCCGCCCCATGGGCTCGCCCAAGGACTGCGACTACTTCACCATCGGCGCCGGAGGGCGGATCACCGACGTACTGGTGCACCCCCCCATTGCCCAGGGCTGCGAATCCCTGGAGGTCTACATTCTCTCCAAGCAGCTCCTGCTCTCCCTGGTGGACCACTGTGCGGCCCACAATATCCCCTCCTTCAGCACCGGCGTGCTCCAGGCCATGGCCGGCCAGCTCAAGATTTGCCCATACGTCTTTGACGGCTATGCCGCCCGCCTCCAGTCCGTGGCTGGTTACTTCGCCCGCAGCATGGAGCTGCTTAACCCCGAGGTGCGAACCGACCTCTTTGCCCCCGGCCGCCCTGTCCGCACCAAGGACCGCTCCGACCCGTCCACCTACTACGGCCCAGGCTCCAGGGCGGTCAACTCCCTGGTGGCTGACGGCTGCATCATTGAGGGCGAGGTAGAGAACTCCATCCTCTTCCGCGGCGTCCGTGTGGAGAAGGGGGCCAAGGTCTCTGGATGCGTGCTGATGCAGGGCACCGCTGTTCAGGCCGGCGCGGTGCTCAAGTACGCCATCACCGACAAGAACGTGCGGGTCAACCCCGGCCGGATGCTGATGGGCCACAACACCTATCCGCTGTCCATTGCGAAGAACGAAATTGTATGACGACTCCAGGGGGGACGCTGTCCCCCCCCCTAGATACGCGGTCACCGTGCCGCCCTCTGGGCGGCACAATGGCCACGATACCCCTCACCCACGCTCGCGCGGGTGGTTGCCCCTGCCGCTCAATTTCGACATAAGGAGAGCCTATGAACATCTTATTTGCCACCTCTGAGTGTGCGCCCTTCATCAAGACCGGCGGACTGGCCGACGTGGCCGGCGCTCTGCCCAAGGCGCTGGCCGGAAACGGCCATGACGTGCGGGTGATCCTCCCCCTCTACGAAGGCATCGGCGAGGAATGGCGCAGTCAGATGACCTACCTCCAGTGCTTCCACATCACCCTGGCCTGGCGCAGCCCCTACTGCGGCATCTTTGAGCTGAAGCGGGACGGCGTCACCTACTGGTTTGTGGACAACGAATACTACTTCAAGCGTTCCAACATTTACGGCCACTACGACGATGGCGAGCGCTTCGCCTACTTCTCCCGGGCTGTGGTGGAGAGCATGGGCTGGCTGAACTGGCATCCAGACGTGCTCCACTGCAACGACTGGCAGACCGCCCTGGTGCCCATCTATCTGCTGGAGGAGCGCCACCGCATCCCCCAGCTCTGCGACACCAAGAGCGTGTTCACCATCCACAACATCGAGTACCAGGGCCGATACGGCAGCCAGACTTTGAAGGATGTGTTCGGGCTCAACGACGGGTACTTCAACGAGCACATGCTGGCCTACCACGGAGACGTGAATCTGATGAAAGGGGCTATCTATGCCGCCGACTACGTGACCACCGTCTCCCCCACCTACGCCGACGAGCTCCAGTACTCCTTCTATGCCCACGGCCTGGAGGGGGTTATCGCCGACAACCGCCACAAGCTGCGCGGCATCCTCAACGGCATCGACACCGAGGTGTATGACCCCTGGCGGGACAAGGGCCTGACCAAGTTCTTCTCGGCGCGGCAGATGGCGGGCAAGAAGAACTGCAAAGCCGCCCTGCAGCAGATGTCCGGCCTGCGGGAGAACCCGGACGCCCCCATCATCGCCTGCGTGTCCCGCTTGGTGCGGCACAAGGGCTTCGATCTGGTCACCGCCGCCATCCACGAGATTATGGGTATGGACGTACAGATGATCGTCCTGGGCACCGGCGACTGGAACTATGAGGAGGCCTTCCGCCAGGCTCAGAACCAGTACCCCGGCCGCTTCGCCGCCCACATGATGTACTCCCCCAACCTGTCCACCGCCATCTATGGCGGCGCCGACCTGTTCCTCATGCCCTCCATCTCCGAGCCCTGCGGCCTGAGCCAGATGATCGCCATGCGCTACGGCACCATCCCCGTGGTGCGGGAAACCGGCGGCCTGCGGGACTCCGTGGTGCCCTACAACAAGTTCACCGGCGAGGGCACCGGCTTCTCCTTTGCCAACATTAACGTGCAGGAGATGACCGGCGTACTGAGCGAGGCGGTGAACCTCTACCACAGCGAGCCCAAGGCGTGGAAGGCCCTCCAGAAGAACGCCATGACCGCCGACTTCTCCTGGGAAAAGTCGGCCAAGGCTTATGAGGAGATTTACGGCTGGGTGACCGGGAAATAGGGCCGCTTTTTACGCTTGACAGTACCATATTCCCATGATAGAATGAGCGCTCCGTGGCGGGTGTGTCCTTCCGCGGAGCGTTCCTATGTTGATCTCAACAGAAACAGGAGATGTCTGCATTGCACAAATATACCAAAAAAGAGCTGATGACCCTCATCACGGGCAAACTGCGCCGCAACTTCGGCCGTGACGTGGAGGAGGCCACCAGCCTGCACATGTTCAAGGCCTGCGCCCTGGTGCTGCGGGACATCATGTCCGAGCGGCAAATGAAGACCGCCGACCGGGTGGCCGTGGAGCACCTGCGCCAGGTTCACTACCTGTCCCTGGAGTTTCTGATGGGCCGGTCCCTGATGAAGAACGCCTACAACCTGGGCGTGGCGGAGCCGCTGAAGCAGGCCATCGAGGGCCTTGGGTTTTCCGCGCCCGACCTGTTTGAGGCCGAGCCCGACGCCGGCCTGGGCAACGGCGGCCTGGGCCGCCTGGCCGCCTGCTACCTGGACTCCATGACCACCCTGGAGATCCCCGCCACAGGCTACTCCATCTGCTACGAGCTGGGCATCTTCAAGCAGAAGATCGTGGACGGCCAGCAGGTGGAGCTACCCGACAACTGGCTGGGGCTGGGCGACGCCTGGCTCATCCCCAAGATGGACGAGACCGAGGAGGTCCGCTTCGGCGGCAAGGTGGAGGACGAGTGGGACGCGCTGGGCCGCCACCGGGTAAAGCACACCGGGTATGATGTGGTGCTGGCCGTGCCCAAGGACATGGAGATCGCCGGCTACGGCACCGAGCACGGCAACCTGCTCCGCCTGTGGGACGCCAACAGCCCCACGCCGGTGGACATGAACCTGTTCTCCTCCGGCCAGTATCTGAAAGCCGTGGAGCAGCGGGCCATGGCCGAGTCCATCTCCAAGGTGCTCTACCCCGAGGACAACCACTACGAGGGCAAGTCCCTGCGCCTCAAGCAGCAGTATTTCTTCGTCTCCGCCACCATCCAGTCCATCGTGCGCAAGCACCGGGCCGAGTACGGCACCCTGCGCAACTTCCACCTCAAGCATGTCATCCAGATCAACGACACCCACCCCACCCTGGCCATCCCGGAGCTGATGCGCATCCTGCTGGACGAGGAGGGGTACGGCTGGGACGAGGCGTGGTACATCGTCACCCACACCATCGCCTACACCAACCACACTGTCCTGGCGGAGGCGCTGGAGCGCTGGCCCCAGCAGCTCATTGAGAAGTGGCTGCCCCGCATCTGGCAGGTCCTCATCGAGATCTCCAACCGCTACCAGCGGGCGCTGACCGACTACTTCCACGGCGATCTGTCCAAGGTGGCCCCCATGGCTATCATCTGGGGCGGCGAGGTGCGCATGGCCAACCTGTGCGTGTGCGCCTGCTTCAAGATCAACGGCGTGTCCGCCCTCCACTCCGACATTCTGAAGCGGGACGTCTTCCACGACGCCTATGCCCGCACCCCCGACAAGTTTACCAACGTCACCAACGGCATTGACCACCGCCGCTGGCTCAGCGAGTGCAACCCGGAGCTGGACGCCCTGATCCGCGACTGCTGCGGCAAGGACAAATACCTGCTCCAGCCCGACGCCCTCAAGGAGCTGGAGCAGTACCGGGACGACGCGGGCGTGCTCTCCCGCCTGGGGCAGATCAAGGCGGACAATAAGAAGGCCTTCGCCGCCTGGGTGGCCCGGGAGAGCGGCGTCATCCTCAACACCGACGCCCTCTTTGACGTGCAGGTGAAGCGGCTGCATGAGTACAAGCGGCAGCTGCTCAACGTACTGCACATCATCTACCTCTACCAGCGCATGAAGGCCGACCCCCACTTCGACTTCACCCCCCGCACCTACCTGTTCGGCGCCAAGGCGGCCCCCGGCTACGCGGTGGCCAAGCGGATCATCCGCCTCATCAACTCCGTGGCCGACATGATCGCCAGGGACCCCGCCTGCAAAGACCGGCTCCAGGTGGTCTTCCTGGAGAACTACCGGGTGAGCCTGGCGGAGAAGCTGATGCCCGCCAGCGAGCTCTCCGAGCAGATCTCCACCGCCGGCAAGGAGGCCAGCGGCACCGGCAATATGAAGTTCATGATGAACGGCGCGGTGACAATCGGCACCCTGGACGGCGCCAACGTGGAGATGCACCAGGTGCTGGGGGACGAGAACATCTTCCTCTTCGGCCTCAAGGCCCACGAGGTGGCCGAGATGAAGCAGAAGGGCTACAAGTCCTATGAGTACTATGTCCACAATCCGGAGCTGCGCGCGGTCATCGACCAGCTCAACGTGGGCTTCGGCGACGGCGTGGCCTATGACGACATCGCCCGCCGCCTCCTGTTCGGCGACGGCGGCCCGGCGGACGAGTACCTGCTGCTGGCCGACTTCGAGAGCTACCGGGACGCCCACCAGCGGGCCGGCCTGGCCTATCAGGACCCCAAGCGGTGGAACCAGATGGCCCTCATGAACATCGCCCGATCCGGCATCTTCGCCGCCGACCGCTCCATCCGGGACTATGCCCGGGACATCTGGAACGTGCCGGTGCGCGCCCTCAAGTAAATTTGCTCCCGCAGCGGCGGGCGGCCCGTGGGGCCGCCCGCTTTTTTTGCCTTTCGTGCAATCATTTTCCTCTCTACCCCGCTGGGTCTTCTCTTCTTCCACACTGGACTGTGGCGGCGCTTTCTGCCGAATAGCCACCGCAAGCAGCATTTTTGACAAGGCCCGCCCAAAACCCGGGCGGGCCTTGACTTTCAACCGGGCAGAGCATAAAATACTTAATACTGTCTTTATTCCATCCATGGATGAGGTGACCGCACCATGCCCGTATATTTAGATAATGCCGCCACCACGCGGGTGTGCCCGGAGGCCGCCCGGGCCGCTCTGGAGGCCATGACCGAGGGGTACGGCAACCCCTCCTCCGGGTATGCCCTGGGGCAGGCCGCCGCCGCCGCGCTGAAGGAGCACCGCGCCGCCGTGGCCAGCCGCCTGGGCTGCGCGCCGGAGGAGCTGATCTTCACCTCCTGCGGCACCGAGGGGGACAACTGGGCCATCCGGGCCGCCGCGGACTACGGACGGCGGAAGGGGCGGCACATCATCACCACCGCCATCGAGCACGCCGCCGTGCTGGAGCCGGTGAAGGCCCTGGCCGCCCTGGGGTATGAGGTGACCTACCTCAAGCCCGATCGGAGCGGCCACGTGTCCCCCGACGCCCTCCGGGCCGCCCTGCGGCCCGATACGGTGCTGGTGTCCATGATGCTGGTGAACAACGAGCTGGGCACCCTTCTCCCCGTGGCGGAGGCCGCCCAGTCCATCCGGGACGCCGGCTCCCCCGCCCTGCTCCACTGCGACGCGGTGCAGGCCTTTCTGAAGGTGCCCTTCACCCCGGCGGAGCTGGGGGTGGATCTGCTCACCCTCAGCGGCCATAAAATCCGCGCCCCCAAGGGCATCGGCGTGCAGTACATCCGCCGGGGGCTGAACCTCAAGCCCCTGCTGACGGGCGGCGGGCAGGAGGGCGGGCTGCGGCCCGGCACCGAGCCCACCGCCCAGGCCGCGGCCCTGGCGGCCGCCTGCGCGGCGTGGCAGGAGGACTATCCCGCTCGTATTCAAGAAATCAAAGAATACGCGCTGGAATCACTCTCCGCCGTCCCCGGGCTGGAGATCATCAGCCGGGGGGACGCCCCCCACATCTGCGCCGTCTCCCTGCCCGGCTACCCCAGCGAAATGCTGGTGCGGGAGCTGTCCGACCGGGGGGTGTACGTCTCCTCCGGCTCGGCCTGCCACCGCGGGAAGCCCAGCCACGTGTTTGCGGCCCTGGGCCTGCCCAAGCGCACCCTGATGGGGGTGCTCCGCGTCTCCTTCTCCCCGGAGAGCACCCGCGCCGACGTGGACGCCCTGGCCGGGGGACTGACCGAAATCACCAAGACCAGAATTGCAGCGAGGTGAGCGTTTGTTCCACTATATGAACCGGGGGGCGGCCTTCTACCGCAACGTGGCGCGGCTGGCCCTGCCCATCCTGCTCCAGAATCTGTGCACCACCCTGCTGGGGCTGATCGACACCTTCATGGTGGGTGCCCTGGGGGAAGCCCCCCTGGCCGCCGTGCTGGTGGCCAACATCCCCGTCTTCGTCATCCAGTTGGTCATTTTCGGACTCCAGAGCGGCTCCTCCGTCCTCATCAGCCAGTTCTGGGGCAAGGGGGACACCGAGTCCATCAACCGGGTCATCGGCCTGGGCTGCTATGTGGCGGGGGCCATCTCCCTGGCCTTTGCCTCCGTCATGTTCTTCCTGCCGGAGCAGCTGATGGGCCTTCTCACCGACAACCAGGAGCTGGTACCCCTGGCGGCTCAGTACGCCCGCATCGTGGGCTTCTCCTATATTTTCAACAGCCTCACCGGTGTGTACGTGGGCGCCCACCGCTCCATGGAGAACCCCAAGCTGGGCATGATCATCTTCGGCGTGTCCATGCTGACCAACGCCTTCCTTAACTGGGTGTTCATCTTCGGCAACCTGGGCGCTCCCGCCCTGGGCGTGGTGGGCGCGGCGGTGGCTACCCTGTCCGCCCGCGTGTTGGAGTTCGTCATCATGTTCTCCTACGCCCTGACCAACCACCGCTTCCGGCTCAAGCCCGCCGTGCTCTTCCGGCCGGGCCGCGCCCTGCTGGCCAAATTCCTCCACTACTCCGGGCCGGTGGTGCTCAACGAGACCCTCTGGGGCCTGGGCACCTCCCTCTACAAGGTCATCATGGGCCACATGGAGGGGTCCACCGAGATCCTGGCCGCCCGCGCCCTGGCGGGCAACATTGAGGATCTCTGTACCGTGGCCATCTTCGCCATCGGCAACACCACCGCCATCATCGTGGGCCGGGAGATCGGCGCAGGCCGGCGGGAGCATGTCTATGAGGTGGGGGCTACCCTGGACACCCTGGCCTTCCTCTGCGGCCTGATCATCGGCATTCCCCTGATCCTGGGGGCCTGGTTCGTCTTCCCCTGGCTGGTCTACCCCTTCTTCCACCTGTCGGAGACCGCCGGCTCCATCACCACCATGATGCTGACCTTCATCGGCGTCTTTCTGGCCCTGCGGGCCTTCGACTCGGTCAACACCGTGGGCGTCCTGCGGGGCGGCGGCGACGTGCGGGCCGCCACCATCATCGACACCACCCCCCTGTGGTTCGTCTCCCTCCCCCTGGCCGCCCTGTTCGGCCTGGTGTTCCAGTGGGGCATCTTCTGGGTCTATGTGGGCATCATGGCCGAGCAATTCGTCAAGTTCGGCATTGGCCTGTACCGCCTCCGCTCCCGGGAGTGGATCAACGACGTCACCCAGTTCTCCCGTACGGAGTGACCGCGTTGTAAAAAATACCCCGGCTCCGCCTGTGGGCGCGGAGCCGGGGTATTTTTCTCTGTAAGCCGGCTCACAGCTCCCGCTCCATGCGGATGTCGGAGAGCTGGAACCATTTATCAGAATAGGTGACGTATTTGAACCCAAACCGCTCATACAGCCGCAGGGCCTCCCTGAGCTGATGGTTGGAGGTGAGGACCGCTTTCTTCTGCCCTGCATCCCGGGCGGCCTGGAGCGCCGCCTCCATCAAGGCCGTACCAATGCCCCGGCCCCGGTATGCCTCCTTCACACCGAACTTGAGCAGCTCGCACTGGCCCTTCCCCTGAAGCTCCAGCATGACCATGCCCACAATCTCCTCCCCCCAGCGGGCCAGCAGCACCCGGCCACCGCCGGACAGGAAGCGGTGGGGCTCCGCCAGCATCTCCAGATCCACCGGCTCCAGCAGGTCGTATTCCAGCAGCCAGGGCAGGGAGATGTCCTCCAGCGCCTGCTTGTAGCGGTCCTCATAGTCGATAATCGTGAAGCCTCGGCCCTCGTCCACGGATTCACCCCTCCTTTTTTACATAGAATACCATTGTTCCGCCGCCCCGTCAACGCCCGAAACTTGCAGTCCACCCCTTTGCCTGCTGAATTTTCTACGTTCACATTTAATTTACATCCAGAACACTTGACTTTTTCGGGGGACGGTGCTACATTATCTTTAGCACTCAGAGAGTTTGAGTGCTAACATTGTGAAAGGGTGGCCGGAATGGATTTAACAGAGCGCAAAAAACGGATTCTCCGCGCCATCATCGAGAGCTACATCCAGTCGGCGGAGCCGGTGGGTTCCAAGGCCATCGCCGCCTCCATCGATATGGAGGTATCCTCCGCCACCATCCGCAACGAAATGGCGGATCTGGAGGCGATGGGCCTGTTGGAAAAGCCCCACACCTCCGCCGGGCGCATCCCTTCGCCCAAGGGCTACCGGCTCTATGTCAACGAGCTGATGGAGGAGCACAAGCTCTCCCTCCAGGAGACCCAGCGCATCAACCAGGCCCTGGCCATGCGGATGCGGGAGCTGGACCGGGTGCTGGACCAGGCGGGCCGGGTGGTGTCCCAGCTCACCAATTACCCCTCCTTCGCCCTCTCCTCCGGTCTGAGCCGTATGACCATCCGGCGGTTCGATCTGCTGATGGTGGAGCGCAACGCTTTCATCATCGTGGTGATGACCGACACGGACATCGTGCGTAACCGGCTCATCCGCCTGCCCTCCGACCTGACGGAAGCCCAGCTTCAGATGCTCAACACCCTGCTGAACACCACCTTTACCGGCCTGACGCTGGAGGAAATCACCCCGGAGCTGATGCGGGTGGCCCAGCATGCGGCCGGGGAGGCCTATGGGCTTATCTCCCTGGTGGTGTCTTTCGCTATGGATGTGCTGGAGAGCCTGGAGCAGCGCACCGTCCACACCTCGGGTCTGGCCCATCTGCTGGAGCTGCCCGAGTACCGCAGCCTGGAGCGGGCGCAGCCGCTGATGAGCTACCTCTCCGAGGACGCCGACCCTGCCCGCTTCCCCGTTCCCAAGGACGATCCCATGAAGATCCTCATCGGCCCGGAAAACGTGGCCGACGCGCTGAAGGACACCAGCGTGGTGGTCGCCAGCTACGACATCGGCGACGGCATGCGGGGTGTCATCGGCGTGGTTGGGCCCACCCGGATGGATTACGCCAAGATAACCGCCCGCCTGTCCTATCTGGCCGAGGGCCTCTCCCGGCTGTTTGGACAGGGTGAACTGCCCCAGGGCAGGGACGACGAGAAATAGGAGATGAATGCATCCCATGAGCAAGAAGGAAAAAAAGCCGGAGGACGTGACCCCGGAAGAGCAGACCGAGCAGGCCGTCCCCACCGAGGAGACGGAGGCCGAGGCTCCCAACCCCCTGCTGGAGGAGCTGGAGGCCCTCAAGAAGAGCCTCTCCGACCAGGAGGACAAATTTCTCCGCCTGGCCGCTGAATACGACAACTACCGCCGCCGCAGCCAGAAGGAGAAGGAATCCGCCTGGTCGGACGCCAAGGCGGACACCGCTGCGGCCTTCCTGCCGGTGTACGACAACCTGGAGCGGGCCCTCAAGCAGGAGACCGCCGACGAGGCCTACAAGAAGGGCGTGGAGATGACCATGACCCAGCTCAAGGAGGTTCTCGCCAAGCTGGGCATCGAGGAGATCCCCGCCCTGGGCGAGCCCTTCGATCCCAACCTCCACAACGCCGTGATGCACGTGGAGGACGAGGGCGCTGGCGAGAACATCATTGTGGACGTCTTCCAGACCGGCTTCAGGTCGGGCGACAAGGTGGTCCGTTTCGCCATGGTAAAGGTCGCCAACTAAGAAGCGCGGAGGGTAGGCACATAGGGGCGCTAAGGCGGGACGGAGACGAAAAAACAGGCGACGGGCGCAGCCCGAAGCGGCATTTTTCGCGCAGTCTGGACTTAGCGGCCCGGCCATGTGCCCAACCCATAGCGTGACATCATGGCGCACATGGTGCGCCCACCACTCAACCTTGTAAAAAACCAATTTCTTTATTATTGGAGGAACTGCTTTATGTCTAAGATTATTGGTATCGACCTTGGTACAACCAACTCCTGCGTGGCCGTCATGGAGGGCGGCGAGTCCGTCGTCATCCCCAACGCCGAGGGCAACCGCACCACCCCCTCCGTCGTGGCCTTCTCCAAGGACGGCGAGCGCATGGTGGGCCAGGTGGCCAAGCGCCAGGCCATCACCAACCCCGACCGCACCATCATGTCCATCAAGCGCGAGATGGGCACCAACTACAAGGTGAACATCGACGGCAAGGCCTACACGCCCCAGGAGATCTCCGCCATGATCCTGCAGAAGCTGAAGGCGGACGCCGAGGCCTATCTGGGCCAGACCGTCACCGAGGCGGTCATCACCGTCCCCGCCTACTTCACCGACGCCCAGCGCCAGGCCACCAAGGACGCCGGCCGCATCGCGGGCCTGGACGTCAAGCGCATCATCAACGAGCCCACCGCCGCCGCCGTGGCCTACGGCGTGGACAAGGAGACTGCCCAGAAGGTCATGGTGTACGACCTGGGCGGCGGCACCTTCGACGTGTCCATCCTGGACATCGACGACGGCGTCATCGAGGTGCTGGCCACCGCCGGCAACAACCGCCTGGGCGGCGACGACTTCGACAAGGCCGTCATGGACTGGATGGCCGCCGAGTTCAAGAAGGACACCGGCATTGACCTGACCGGCGACAAGGTGGCCATGCAGCGCCTGAAGGAGGCCGCCGAGAAGGCCAAGATCGAGCTGTCCGGCGTCACCTCCACCAACATCAACCTGCCCTATATCACCGCCGACGCCACCGGCCCCAAGCACCTGGATCTGACCCTCACCCGGGCCAAGTTCGACCAGCTCACCGCCAACCTGGTGGAGGCCACCAGCGGCCCCGTGAAGCAGGCCATGAGTGACGCCGGCCTGTCCTCCAGCGACATCTCCAAGGTGCTGATGGTGGGCGGCTCCAGCCGTATCCCCGCCGTGCAGGAGATGGTCAAGAAGCTCACCGGCAAGGAGGGCTTCAAGGGCATCAATCCTGACGAGTGCGTGGCCATGGGCGCGGCGCTCCAGGGCGGCGTGTTCACCGGCGACGTGAAGGGCCTGCTGCTGCTGGACGTCACCCCCCTGTCCCTGGGCATCGAGACCATGGGCGGCGTGATGACCAAGCTCATCGAGCGCAACACCACCATTCCCGCCAAGAAGAGCCAGGTGTTCACCACCGCGGCCGACAACCAGACCAGCGTGGAGGTTCACGTGCTCCAGGGCGAGCGCGAGATGGCCCAGTACAACAAGACCCTGGGCCGCTTCAACCTGGACGGCATCGCCCCTGCCCGCCGCGGCGTGCCGCAGATCGAGGTCACCTTCGACATCGACGCCAACGGCATCGTGAACGTGTCCGCCAAGGATCTGGGCACCGGCAAGGAGCAGCACATCACCATCACCTCCTCCACCAACATGTCCAAGGAGGACATTGACAAGGCCGTCAAGGAGGCCGAGCAGTTCGCCGCCGAGGACGCCAAGAAGAAGGAGGAGATCGACGTCCGCAACCAGGCCGACCAGGTGGTCTACCAGACCGAGAAGGCCCTGGAGGACGCCAAGGACAAGATCAGCGCCGACGACAAGGCTACCGTGGAGGCCGCGCTGAACAAGCTGAAGGACGCGCTGAAGGGTACCGACGTGGCCGCCATCAAGTCCGCCACCGAGGAGGCCAGCAAGGCCTTCTATCCCATCGCGGAGAAGATGTATCAGCAGGCCAATCCCCAGGGTGGCCAGCAGCCTGGCCCCGACATGGGCGGCGCTCAGGCCGGTTCCGCCAGCTCCGATCCCAACGTGGTGGACGCCGATTATGAAGTGGTAGACGACGACAACCAGAAGTAAATTCGTCCGGTGAGCACGGGCCGGTCTGGAGTTGGCTCCTACGCAGTAGGGGGCGGCCCCCAGACCCGCCCGTTTCTCCCGTTAAGAGGTGATAGAACCCTATGCCAGAACAGAAACGAGATTATTATGAAGTCCTCGGCGTGTCCAAGGGCGCCACGGACGAGGAGATCAAGAAGGCCTACCGGAAAAAGGCCAAGCAGTACCACCCGGATCTGAACCCCGGCGACAAGACCGCCGAGGCTAAATTTAAGGAGGCCAATGAGGCCTACGAGGTATTGTCCGACAAGGATAAGCGCGCCCGCTACGACCAGTTCGGCCATGCGGGTGTGGATCCCAATTTCGGCGCGGGCGGACCCGGGGGCGGCTTTGGCGGCTTCGGCGGGTTTGACATGGGCGACATCGACCTGGGCGATATCTTCGGCTCCTTCTTCGGGGGCGGCTTCGGCGGCGGCTCCAGCCGTGCGCGCAGCGGCCCCATGAAGGGCGACACCCTGCGGGCGTCGGTTACAATCAGCTTTGAGGAGGCGGCCTTCGGCTGTGAGAAGGAGATCACCCTCAACCGAACCGAACCCTGCGACGACTGCCACGGTACCGGCTGCGCGCCGGGCACCACAGCGGAGGTCTGCCCCGACTGCCACGGCAGCGGCCAGATCCGTATCCAGCGGGGCGGCGGGGCCTTTACCTTCGCCACCACCACCACCTGCCCCAAGTGCGGCGGCAAGGGCAAGATCATCCATCAGCCCTGCAAGAGCTGCGGCGGCGCAGGCAGCGTCCGCCGTCAGCGCAAGCTCACCGTCTCCATCCCCGCCGGCATCGACAACGGCCAGGCGGTCTCCCTCCGGGGACAGGGCGGCGCGGGCAAAAACGGCGGCCCGGCGGGCGATCTGCTCATCAGCGTCACCGTCCGCCCCCACGAATTCTTCAAGCGGGACGGCACGTCGGTCTATCTGGAGCACCCCGTCACCTTCCTCCAGGCCACACTGGGCGCGGAGCTGGAGATTCCCACCATCGACGGCAAGGTGAAGTGGAGCCTGCCGGCGGGCACCCAGCCCGGCACCACCTTCCGCCTGCGGGGCAAGGGCATTCCCAGCGTCAACGGCCGGGGCCGGGGCGACCAGTACGTCACCGTGAACGTACAGGTGCCCACCGGCCTGACCCACGAACAGAAGGAGGCGTTGCGTGCCTATGGCGAAGCCATGGGCGAGCTTTCACCCGGTCCCATGGAGGGCGTAAAATCTTTCTTTGACAAAAAGAAGAAAAAGAAATAAACTAGAGGACGGGCTAATGCCCGTCCTCTAGTCTTACACAGGAGGTGACCGCCCCCGTGGGCCCCATTCGTTATATTGTCATACTCTTTCCCGTCCTCACCCTGCTGGCGCTGCTGGGCTTCTTCTGCTGGTACTGGCGCACCCAGCGCTCTCCTCTGGCCCAGCAGCTCGCCCCCGCGCCGCAGCCGAAGCGCCGCTTCACCTTTGCCGGGCGGTGCCATCCCCTGGCGCGCCGGGATACCGTTCCCATCCTGCTCATCACCTGTATTTACGCCGTCACCGCCTTCGCCCACTTGGGCTCCCTCCAGGCACCCCAGAGCGCCTGGGACTTCGGGGACGGGGAATCGGCCACCTTCTCCCTGCCGGAGAGCGTCCAGGTGTCCAGGCTGTGGTACTACCCCAACCTGGGCACCGGCAAATACCAGGTGGAGATCTCCGCCGACGGCACCCAGTGGCTCACCCTCTGGAGCCGGACGGAGACCGATGAAACGGGCAGTGAGGAGACCGTTTACTACTGGGCCGCCCCGGAGGGCTACGGCGAGAGCTACGCCATGACCCAGAACTACAATCAGCTCTTCAAGTGGAATGAACTCACCTTCGAAAACCCCCAGTATATCCGATACCTGCGCATCACCGGCCAGGCCAATAAGGGCCTGCTGGAGCTGGGAGAGGTGGCCCTGTTCGATCTGGAGGGGAACCGGGTGAATCTGTCCGCCTCGGCCAGCCCCCTCTTCGACGAGCAGGAGACGGTACCCGAAAAGACCACCTATTATGACTCGGCCTACTTTGACGAGATCTACCACCCCCGCACCGCCTGGGAGCACATCCGGGGCATTGAACCCTATGAGATCTCCCACCCGCCCCTGGGCAAGCTGATCATGGGCGTCGGTATCCGCCTGTTCGGCATGACCCCCTTCGGCTGGCGGTTCATGGGCACCCTGTTCGGCGTGGGGATGCTCCCCCTGCTGTATGTGTTCCTCAAGAACCTGTTCGGCCGCACCTCCATCGCCACCTGCGGCACGGTGCTGCTGGCCGCCGACTTCATGCACCTGACCCAGACCCGGCTGGCCACCATCGATACCTACGCCTTCTTCTTCATCCTTCTGATGTATTATTTCATGTACCGCTACCTCACCCTCCCGGCGGGCGCCCCCTTCCGCAAATGCGCCCTGCCCCTGTTCCTGTCGGGGCTGTTCTGGGGCATCGGCGCGGCCTCCAAGTGGACGGTGATCTACGGCTGCACCGGGCTGGTGGCGCTCTACTTCATCGGCCTGTACCAAAAGCTGCGGGACTGGCCGGCGGACGGGGAGACGGGGGCGCGGCAGCCCGGGCGGCTGAAGTGGGCCTTCCAGATTCTCGCCTTCTCGGTGCTGGTGTTCGCCCTGATCCCGGCGGCCATCTATACCCTGTCCTATCTCCCCTACGCCTGGGCGGAGGGAGACAGCAGCCTCACGGGCCTCGTCGGTGCCATGTGGGAAAACCAGAAGTATATGCTCTCCTACCACAGCGGCGTCACCGACACCCACCCCTACTCCTCCCGCTGGTATCAGTGGCTCTTTGACATCCGGCCCATCCTCTACTATATGGACAACTCGGTGCCGGGGTACACCACCCGCTTCGCCGCCTTTGTCAACCCGGTGGTATGTTGGGGCGGCCTGCTGGCCGTCCTCGCCTGCGCCGCGCAGGCGGTGCGGCGGCGGTGTGCCAAGGCCCTGTTCATCGTCATCGGCTACCTGGCCCAGCTGGTGCCCTGGTTCTTCATCGGCCACATCACCTTCGCCTATCACTACTTCCCCTCGGTGCTGTTTCTCATTCTGGCCCTGTGCTATGTGTTTTACAGCCTGTCCGAGCAGGAGGAGCTCATCGCCTGGAAGCCCGCCATGTACGCCGTCACGGCGGGGGCCGCGGCCCTCTACGCCCTGTTCTATCCCGTGCTGGTGGGCATCCAGATCCCCTCCTGGTATGGGACCTGCCTGCTGCGGTGGCTCCCCTCCTGGCCCTTCTAATCCCCCGCCCAGCGGCACTTGTGAGGTAATTTGTATGTATCTGTCCGACTATCACACCCACAGCCGGCTCTCCTTTGATGCCCACGCCCCCCTGTCCGAGCTGGCAGAGGCGGCGGCAGACGCGGGCCTGGATGAACTGTGCGTCACCGACCACTTCGACTTCCTCGACGAAAATGGGGTTCCGGCGGAGGGCTACGACTGGGCCCCCGCCGTGGCCCAACATCAGCAGGCCCTCCCCGCCGCCGGGGAGCGTCTCACCCTCAAGCTGGGCCTGGAGCTGGGCATGCCCCATCTGAATCCGGCCGCCGCTGCGGCCATCTGTGCCCGCCCGGAGGCCGACTTCATCCTGGGCTCGGTCCACAACCTCTCGCCGGAAAGGGGCGGCACCGACCTGTTCTTCCTGGATTTCTCCACCGTCCAGGCCTGCTATGATGCCCTGGACGACTACTTTGCCTCCCTGGCTCTGCTGGCCGCCACGGATTTTTACGACGTGCTGGCCCACCTCATCTACCCCCTGCGCTATATGCAGGCCCCCGTCACCCTGAACCGCTACCAGGACGCCATCCGGGCCATCCTGCGCACGGCTGTGGAGAAGGGCAGGGGCATGGAGGTCAACACCTGCCGGGGGCGCACCCTGGAGGAGTGGCGGCCCATCCTGGCCCTCTACCGGGACTGCGGCGGCGAGCTCGTCACCGTTGGCTCCGACGCCCACACCCCGGCGGACGTGGGCAAGGGAGTCCGGGCGGCCTGCGCGCTGCTGCGGGAGTGCGGCTTCCGCCGCGTCTGCACCTATGAAAAGCACCAGCCCGTATTTCACACACTCGGATAAGGAGGAAATATATATGATCGCATTGGGTTCCGACCACGGAGGGCTCGCCCTCAAGCGCCACGTCATGGAGTACCTGGACGCCCGCGGCCTGGAGTATCAGGACTTCGGCTGCTACACCGCAGAGAGCTGCGACTACCCCGACTTCGGCCGGGCGGCTGCGGAGGCGGTGGCCTCCGGCGCGTGCGACCGGGGTATCGTTATTTGCACCACGGGCATCGGCATCTCCATCGCCGCCAACAAGGTGAAGGGCATCCGCTGTGCCCTGTGCAGCGAGCCCCTCTCCGCCGAGATGACCCGGCGGCACAACGACGCCAACATGCTGGCCATGGGCGGTGGACTGATCGGGAACAATATGGCCGACCGCATCGTGGACGTCTTCCTCAACACCCCGTTTGAGGGCGGCCGCCACCAGCGGCGGGTGGACAAAATCGAAGGCTGAACGCAGAACGGCCCCCGGAACCTGATGGGTTCCGGGGGCCGTTTTTCGTTTGACTCAGAGCGCTTGGAAGACGGCCTCCGCCGCGGCCAGGGTGGCGTCCAGCTCCGCCTGGGTATGGGCCTCGGAAATGAACATGGCCTCGAACTGGGCGGGGGCTAGGGCCACGCCCCGCTCCAGCATCCCCTGGAAGTAGCGGGCGTACTTGGCCACGTCGCTGCCCTTGGCGTCGGTGAAGGTGGTCACCGCCGTGGGGGTGAAGAAGGGGGCCAGCAGGGAACCGAGCTGGTTGATGACCACCGGCGCGCCGGTGCGCTTCACCAGCTGCCGCAGACCCTCCGCCAGAGCCGCGCCCTTGGCGTTGATGTGCTCGTATACCTCGGGATGCTCCCGCAGGTAGGTGAGCTGGGCCAGGCCGGCGGCCATGGCCACCGGGTTGCCGCTGAGGGTGCCCGCCTGGTACACCGGGCCGCAGGGGGCCACCTGCTCCAGCAGCGCCCGGCTGCCACAGTAGGCGCCCACCGGCATTCCGCCGCCGATGATCTTGCCGAAGGTGACCAGATCGGCCCGCACGCCGAAGTACGCCTGGGCGCCGCCGGGGGCCAGGCGGAAGCCGGTGATCACCTCGTCGAAGATCAGCAGGGCGCCGTGCTTGTCGCACAGGGTCCGCAGGCCCTCCAGGAAGCCGGGGGCGGGGCCCACCACGCCCATGTTGGCGGCCACCGGCTCCACGATCACCGCCGCCACCTGGCCGGGGTTCTGCTCCAGCAGGGCCTCCACGCTGGCCAGATCGTTGAACTGGGCGGTGAGGGTGTCCCTGGCCGCCCCCACCGGCACGCCGGCGCTGCTGGGGTGGCCCCCCGCCAGAGCGGAGGAGCCGGCGTTGACCAGCATACAGTCGGAGTGGCCGTGGTAGCAGCCCTCGAACTTGATGAGCTTGTCCCGGCCGGTGGCCCCCCGGGCCAGCCGGAGGGCGGACATGACCGCCTCGGTGCCGGAATTCACCATGCGCACCATCTCAATGTTGGGCACCATGCCGATCATCCGCTCGGCAATCTCCACCTCCCGGCGGGTGGGGGCGCCGAAGGAGAGGCCGTCCCTCACCGCCCGCTCCACCGCCTCCCGGATCACCGGGTGGTTGTGGCCCAGGATCATGGGGCCCCAGGAGCAGACGTAGTCGATGTACCGCTTCCCGTCCTCGTCATAGATATAGGCCCCGTCGGCCCGCGTGATGAAGCGGGGGGCCATGCCCACGGCCCGGTAGGCCCTCACTGGGGAGTTGACCCCGCCGGGGAGCACCTGCTTGGCCCGCTCAAAGAGCTGTTCCGAGATATCCATCAGCCGATGTCCCCCTTCTGAATGGCCTGGGAGAGCTCCTTGGCATAGTAGGTGATGAGCATGTTGGCCCCGGCCCGGAACACGGACAGGGCGCTCTCGCACATGATGCGGTACTCGTCCACCAGCCCCGCCGCCCCGGCGGCCTTGATCATGGCGTACTCGCCGGAGACGGAGTAGGCGCACATGGGCAGATCAAAGGCGTCGGAGCACTCGCGGATCACGTCCAGATAGCTCAGGGCGGGCTTGACCATGAGGATATCCGCCCCTTCCGCCTCGTCCAGGGCGCACTCCTTGAGGGCCTCCTTGCGGTTGTGGGGGTCCATCTGGTACCCCTTCCGGTCGCCGAAGGAGGGGGCGGAGCCGGCCGCCGCCCGGAAGGGGCCGTAGAACGCGGAGGCGTACTTGGCGGAGTAGGCCATGATGGGGGTAGTCTCATAGCCGTGCTCGTCCAGGACGGCCCGGATGGCGGCCACCCGGCCGTCCATCATGTCGGAGGGGGCCACCATGTCCGCCCCCGCCTCCACATGGGACAGGGCGGTCTTGGCCAGCACCTCCAGGGTCTTGTCGTTGTCCACGCTCTGGCCGCAGAGGATGCCGCAGTGGCCGTGGTCGGTATACTCGCACATGCACACGTCGGTGATCACATAGAAATTCGGGTATTTGGCCTTGATGGCCCGGATGGCCTCCTGCACCACGCCGTGCTTTGCCCAGGCGGAGGAGCCCACGGCGTCCTTCTCACGGGGCAGGCCGAAGAGGATGCAGTGGGTCACCCCGGCGGCCAGGCAGTCGGACACCGCCTCACACACCGCGTCCAGGCCGTAGTGGAACTGGCCGGGCAGGGCCTCGATGGGCCGCTTACCGCGGAGGGTCTCGTCCACGAAGATGGGGTAGATCAGGCTGTCGGGGGACAGGCGGGTCTCCCGGCACAGGCGGCGCACCGCGTCGCTTCCCCGCAGGCGGCGGGGACGTTGAATGAGTTCCATATATGTGCTTCCTTTCTCAATCCCGCAGGGCGGTAATCAATTCCACCAGGGCGTCCATGGTGGCCTCCCGGGCCACCGCTACGGGGATGCCATGCTTCCGGGCCTCGGCGGCGGTCTGCGTCCCGATGCAGGCCCCCACCATGCGGGAGAAGTCCGCGTCCTCCCCCACGGAGGCGACAAACCCCTTGACCGTGGAGGCGCTGGTGAAGGTGACGATCCCCGCCGCGCCGGACTCCACCGCCGCCCGCAGCTCGTCGGAGCGGGGGTTCTCGTACACGGTGCGGTAGCAGGCCACGTCGTCATACCCAATGTTACGCCCCTTCAGGGCCTCTGTCAAGGCGGGGGAGCCCTCCTCCGCCCGGAGAATGAGCACCCGGCCCCGGGCGGGCAGACCGGCCCCCAAGTGGGCCGCATCGTAGACCTCGGGCACGTAGTCGGCCCGCAGTCCGTGTCCGGCCAGGGCCTTGGCGGTGCCGGGGCCGATGGCGGCCAGCTTCACCCCGCCCAGGGCGCGGGCGTCCAGGCCCTTCCCGTCCAGGCAGGCCCACACCGCGTCCACTCCGGCGGGGCTGGTGAGGGCCAGCCACTCATAGCCGGACAGCCGCTCCAGCGCCCCGTCCACGGCAGTGCAGGGGGTGATGGGCACGGTGGCGATGCAGGGGTACTCCCACACATCGGCCCCCAGCGCCCGCAGGCGGGCCGACAGGGTGCCGGCCCGCTCCCGGGGCCGGGTGACCACCACGCGCTTTCCCTTGAGGGGGAGGTGGTCGAACCAGTCGAACTGGTCGGCCAGGGCGCACACGCCCCCCACCACAATGACGGCGGGGCTCTGGACAGCGGCCGCTTCCGCCGCCCGGGGCAGCTCCGCCAGGATGGCGCTCACCCGCCGCTGGGCGGGGGTGGTGCCCCGCTCCACCACGGCGGCGGGGGTGTCCGGAGCCATCCCCGCGTCCAGCAGCCCGGCGCAGATGGTGGGCAGGGCGGACACGCCCATGAGGAAGACCAGGGTGCCCCCGGTGCGCACCAGGGCCTCGAAGTCGATGGCCAGCTCCTTCCCCGCCCGCTGGTGGCCGGTGACGATGTGCAGGGAGGAGCAGCAGTCCCGGTGGGTCACCGGGATGCCGCCATAGGCCGGGGCTGCGATGGCGGAGGTGATGCCGGGCACCTCCTCGAAGGGGATGCGGTGCTCCGCCAGCAGCTCCAGCTCCTCCCCTCCCCGGCCGAACAGGAAGGGGTCGCCCCCCTTGAGGCGCACCACGTTGTGGCCCTGCTGAGCCTGCTCCAGCAGGATCTGGTTGATCTGCTCCTGGGGCACGGGGTGGCGGGACGCCTCCTTGCCCACGTTGATCTTCACCGCCCCCTCGGGCATGAGGGCCAGGATGGCGGGGCTGACCAGCCGGTCGTACACCACCACATCGGCCCTCTCCAGGGCCTCCAGCCCCTTGCGGGTCAGCAGGCCGGGGTCGCCGGGACCCGCCCCCACCAGTGTCACTTTTCCAGGCATACGCAGCCCTCCTTGATCTGACGGGCCAGGGCTTTCCCCAGATCCTCCCCCTGGGCGCGGGGGCCGCTGAGCCGCCCCCGCCGCACTTCGCCCGCGTCGGTTACATACAGTCCGTCTATGGTCACGGTATCGCCCTCCAGCCGGGCATGGGCCGCAATGGGGGCGGAGCAGCCCCCGTCCAGGGCGCGGACAAAGGCCCGCTCGGCCCGGGCGCAGTCGGTCCCGTCGGCGTCCAGCACGCCGTCCAGGTAAGACAGCTCCTCCCCCGCCCGGGTCTGGAGGGCCAAAATGCCCTGACCCGCCGCGGGGAGCAGCTCTTCCACCGTGAAGTACCGGGTGATGCGCTCCTCCAGCCCCAGCCGCTTGAGGCCGGCGGCGGCCAGCACCAGGGCGGAGAACTGCCCCTCGTCCAGTTTGCGCAGGCGGGTGAGCACGTTGCCCCGCACCGGGGCCACCGCCACGCCGGGAAACAGCGCCCGCAGCTGCACCGCCCGCCGGGCGGAGGCGCAGCCGATGGGCCTGGAGGGGTCCAGCTCCTCCGCCCCCTGGGGCAGCACCAGCACGTCCCGGGGGTCCTCCCGGCGTGAGAAGCCCGCCAGGGGGATGCGGGGGTCCTCCTCCATGGGGAGATCCTTGCAGCTATGGACGGTCAGATCCACCCGGCCGTCCAGCAGGGCGGCGTCCAGCTCCTTGACAAAGAGGCCCTTGCCTCCCACCTTGTCCAGGGTGCGGTCCAGTATCTTGTCGCCGGTGGTCTTCATGGTCACCAGCTCCAGCCCCACCTCCGGGTGGGCGGCGCGGATGGCGTCCATCACCAGCTCGGACTGCACCACCGCCAGCCGGCTCTCCCGGCTGCCGACACGTATGGTCTTCATTCCAATCCCTCCAATGCGCTGCGGATAGCCCGGGCCGCCCGGGCGGTGCGGGCGTGGTCGTCGCCCCGGCCGATGACCCCGGCCACCAGATTCTCGCCGGTACAGACGGCGGGGAAAAAGAAGGTGCACTCCTCCGGGCAGTCGGCCACGCTGACCGGAATCCCCAGCGCGCGGGCCTCCTCCCCCACCGCCCGGTTGACGGCGCGGTCGTCAGTGGCGGCCACTGCCAGGGCCGCCCCGGCCAGATCGCCGGGGGCATAGGGCCGCCCCTCCCACTGTATGCCCTGGGGCGGGGTCTTACAGCGGGGGGCGATCACCGTCACCTCCGCGCCGAAGCGGGAGAGCACCTCCGCCCGGCGGCAGGCGACGGCCCCGCCGCCCACGACCACCGCCTTCTCCCCCGCCAGATTGACGAACAGCGGGAAGCGGAGGGGCCGCTGCTCGGGCAGGGGCCACCTGGGTTTGGCGGCGGTATGTACCTCGATCTTGCGGGCGCAGCGCTCCAGCTCCTCCGGCGTCAGGTTCTCCTTGAGCGCGCCGGAGAGGAGGTCCACCGCCCGCCCCACGGCCAGCTCCACCAGGCCCCTGGCCTCCGGGCCGTCCAGATCGGTGGACAGTACCCGGGCGGCCACCGCCTGCTTCACCCGCTCCAGGCCGGGCAGGCAGGAGCGGTAGTTCTCCCACTGGGCCATCTGCTCCAGGTGCCGCTCCACGATCTCCGCGGCGGCGGCGGGCACCTCCCGCCGTGTGTCCACCCCTAGGGAGTCCACGTTGTAGAGGGTCACGCCGGGCAGCTCCCCCACGGCGGGCTCGATGTCCCGGGGGATAGCCAGGTCGGCCAGCAGGCGGGGGTGGTCCTCCACCGCCGCCAGCTCCCGGGCGGAGATAGTGTAGTGGGGGCTGGTGGTGGCGGAGAGGAGCAGGTCCACCCCCTTCATGGCGGCGTAGCGCTCCTCATAGGGGGCCACGGCGCACCCGGCGGGCACCACGGTCTCCCCGTGGCGGTAGGTGCGCAGGGTGACGGTGACGGCGCACCCCAGCCGGTGGAGCAGAGCGGCGGACAGGCGGCCCATCTCCCCGTTGCCGATGACCAGGGCCCGCTTGCCCTCCAGGCCCCCTGCGTCCCGCGCCAGCCGCTCCACCGCGCTCTGGGCCGCGGAGCGGGGCACTCCGGTGAGGGGCACCTTGGTCTTGATCTCCTTACCTGCGGCGGCGGCGTTGCGGAACAGGATCTCCAGCACCCCGTCCGCCGTGCCGGCCTCCCGGGCGGCGGCCGCCGCCCCCTTCACCTGGGTGAGGATCTGATCCTCCCCCCAGATCTGGGAGCGCAGGCCGCCGGCCACCTCCATCAGGTGCCGGGCGGCCTCCTCCCCCGTGCGGGTGACGAAGGCCCCGGCGAAGGGGGCGTAGGGCAGCCCCGCCGCCGCGCACAGCAGCGCCCCCGGCTCCGGCTCCGCCCCGGAGGCGCAGGAGAGGTAGAGCTCCGTGCGGTTGCAGGTGGACAGGAGCACGCAGCCCTCCACCCCCTCCGCCGCCCGGAGCAGCCGGTCCAGCTCCACCACCCGGCTCCGGGTGAAGGAGAGGGCTTCCCGCAGACCGATGGGGGCCTTCCGCCAGTCCAGGCCGGTCATACGGATGTTCAAGCCTCTTCCCCCTTCTTCACCAGCACCACGGAGAAGTAGCCGCTGCCATCGGTCAGCTCGGCGAAGCGGGGGTAGACCGCCTCCCCCTCCATGCCGCAGTTGGCCACCATGGACGCCCGCTCCAGCAGGCCCTTCTCCGCCAGCTTCTCCTTCAGCGCGCCGATCTCCCGGCCCGCCTTCATGAACACCAGGTTGGCGTCCACGTCCAGGCAGTCGTCCACGTCCTTGTGGGAGGCGGGGACAATGAGCAGCCGCTCCGATTTCTCGCACAGGGCGCTGCCCAGCCGGGCCGCCACCGCGCAGAAGGAGGGTACGCCGGGGATGATCTCCGCCTCATACCCCCGGGCCGTCACCTTGCGGTGGAGGTAGAGGTAGGTGGAGTAGACGGTGGGATCGCCCAGGGTGAGGAAGGCCACGTCCTTCCCCCCGTCCAACAGGGCGCACACCCGGTCGGCGTTGGCCTCATAGGCCGCGTCCAGGGCGGCCTCGTCCCGCACCATGGGGGCGTCGCAGAGGAGAATCTCCTTCCCCTCGGCCAGCTCGCCGGCGATGGTCAGCGCGGTCTTCTCCCCGCTGCCCTTGTCGGGCACCGCCAGCACCGCCGCCTGGGCGATGATCCGCTGGGCCTTGCGGGTGATCAGTTCCGGATCGCCGGGGCCCACTCCGACGCCGTACAGAATGCCTCGTTTCACAATAACTCCTCCTGTTTCAACAATCGCAGCAGCTCCCGCCGGGCCGCCCCAATGGTGCCCACCGGGGCCACGTCCAGGCCGTCCCGGTCGCGGAGAATCGCCATCAGGTGGGCGATGCGGGGCAGGCGCAGGTGGTTGGCCCGCAGCAGCTCCGCCTGGGCAAACAGCTCCTCCGGCGTCCCCCGGGCCAGCACGCTTCCCCCGCCCAGCAGATAGGCGTAGTCGCAGCACAGGGGCACCACGTCCATGTCGTGGGTGGCCATGAGAATGGTCATGCCCAGGCCGTCCCGCAGGCTGGCCAGCAACTCCAGCAGATCGCTCACCCCCTGGGGGTCCAGCCCGGCGGTGGGCTCGTCCAGAATCAGCACCTCCGGCTCCATGACCAGCACGCCGGCGATGGCCGCCCGCTTCTTCTGCCCGAAGGAGAGGGCGTGGGTGGGCTTGTCCCGCAGGTGGGACACTCCGGTGCGCTCCATGGCCGCCTCCACCCGGCGGCGCACCTCCGCCTCGGGCAGGCCCAGGTTGACCGCGCCGAAGGAGATGTCCCGGTACACGTCGGCGGAGAAGAGCTGGTCGTCCGGATCCTGGAACACGATGCCTACCCGGCGGCGCAGCTCGGTCAGGCCCTTCCGGTCCCGCTTCACCGGCGCGCCGTCCAGCAGGATCTCCCCGGCGGACGGCTGGAGCACGCCGTTGAGGTTCAGAAACAGGGTGGACTTGCCCGCCCCGTTGGCCCCCAGGATGCCCGTGATCTTTCCCCGTTCGGCCCGGAGGTTGATGCCCTTCAGCGCCGCCGTGCCGTCCTCATAGGTATAGCGCAGCTCTCTGGCCTCAATCGCGGCCTCCATCATCCCATCACGCTCCTCTCGAGATACCATGCCGTCAGCTGAACCGCCGCCACCGCCGCCGTCAGCGGGTAGAGCCACGCCCCCCGCGCATAGCCGCCGGACAGGGTGACCAGGCTTCCGCTGTAGCCGCGGGACTCCAGGGCGGTATACACCCGGTCCGCCTTCCGCCACGCCCGGAGAAACACCATGGAGGCCAGGGTGCCCAGGGAGGACAGGGAGCGGCGCACCCCCTGATAGCCCAGCCGGGACTCCTGAGCCAGGCGGATGCGGGAGGCGGTCTCGGTCAGGACAAAGATAAAGCGGTAGATCAGCTCCATCAGCTCCACCAGCAGGTGGGGTACGTGCAGCCGCTCCAGCGCCATGGTCACATCGGTCACCGGGGTATTCAGTGCCAGGAAGTACATGGCCCCCACCGCCCCCACCGCCTTGCAGAACAGCCGCCCGGCCCGGAGCAGCGCCGCCCGGTCAAAGCCCCACAGCCGCTCCCCCACCGGCACGGCAAGTAGCACCGGCGCGCCCTGGGGGTAGCTGTTGATCAGGATCGTCACGCATCCGATGGCCAGGAAGGCCATCGGGACGCACAGAAACCGCAGGAAGACGCGGGGGCTGAGCCCGCCCAGGGCGGTAACCAGTCCCCACATCGCCAGCAGGGTGACCAGGCCGACCGTTACGCTGTCGCAGAGCAGGCAGAGCACCAGCGCCGAGCCGGTCAGAAGCAGCTTCGGCATGGGGGAGATCCGCCGCAGCCGCGATTGATAGGCGTAGCGGTCGGTTCCCATCAGCCCTGCTCCCTCTTCTCCGGCTTTTTGGTGATGCGGCCCAGGACGAAGCCCACCACGCCCGCGCCGATGGCGGCCTGGAGGGCGAAGAGGAGGGACTCCACCTCGCCGCTGGCCGGCTCCAGAATCGGCTCAAACCAGGGCTCATAGTCGGGCTGAAGCTCCAGGATCGCTTCCTCCGCCTGGCCGTCCGCGCCGCCGAACTCGGCGTCGGGCAGCAGCCACAGCGGCAGCGCCGCCAGCAGCACCACCAGCACGATCAGGATCAGATTTTTCTGCCATACCTTCATTCCGGTTCCCTCCTTACAGCACGCACAGGGCGTGGAGCTCTTCCCGGCTGTACTTCTCCAGCACGTTGAACACCACCACGGTCAGCAGGCCCTCGGCGATGGCCAGGGGGATCTGGGTGACGGCGAATATCATCAGGAATTTCCCAATGCCGCCGTGAACCACGCCCAGCTGCACCGAGGTCACCACATAGGTGAACAGGTCGCCCAGCGCGGCCGCGGCGAAGACCGCCACTGCCGCCGGGGCGTTTGCCTTGCGCAGCAGCTTGTAGACCGCCCAGGACACGATGGGGCCGGCGATGGCCATGGAAAAGGTGTTGGCCCCCAGGGTGGTCAGGCCGCCGTGGGCCAGCAGCAGGGCCTGGAACAGCAGGACGATCAGCCCCAGCACCGCCATGGTCATGGGCCCGAACAGGATGGCGCCCAGCCCCACGCCGGTGGGGTGGGAGCAGGAACCTTCAAAGGAGGGGATTTTCAGCGCGGAGAGCACGAAGGCGAACGCTCCGCACATCGCCAACAGGATTTTGGCCTTGGGGGCCTGGGCGACCTTCTTCTGGATGGAGAGGAAGCCCGCCACCACAAAGGGGACGCATACCACGCCCCAGCCGGCGGCCCAGCCCACCGGCAGGTAGCCCTCGGCAATGTGCATGGCCGAGGCGCTCATGGTGAGTACGCCCAGCAGGCCGACGAGCACCGCCGCCGTGCGCAGAAGCCTTGTGTTTCGTTGATTCATCATGTGTTTCATCCTTTCCTATCGCTCGTAGGTGGCTGTGAATTCGGAGCCGGTACGGTTTTCCGGCTTGAGCGTCTCCGCCGCTGCGCGCCTTCCCGGGTCGCCCCAGTGGCCCATGCGCACCGACTGTTCTCTTACGGCAGCGGGACTGCGCGGGATTTGCACCCGTCTTCCCGTTTCCGGCTCCCGGATCTATATCAACAGGCTTCCGCCTGGAGCTGTTCCGCCTGCCTGGCGTGCTCCACAAACAGCGCCCGCACTGCCGGGTACTCCCCCAGGCCGGTGAGCACGCAGGCCGTCTCGTAGCCCTCGGCCTCCAGACGCCGCCGCCAGGAGTCCTCCTCATCCCCCGCCAGATCGTTCTTGGCGTGATCCCCCGCCACGGTCATCAGGGGGCGCAGCTCCACCCTCCGCACCTGTGGGCGCTCCTTCAGCCGACGCAGGGCCTCCCCAAAGCCGGGGTAGCCCTCCACCGTGCCGATCACCACGTCCTTCCGCCCCAGATCGTGGAAGGTGTACTCCATCAGGGCATAGGCCGAATTGGCCTGGTGTTCCGAGCCGTGGCCCATATAGAGCACGGCGGTGTCCGCCCGCTGGGCGGGCAGCGCCTCCATCAGGGCGCGGCCCAGGGCCGCGTAGTCCTCCGCCGCCGTCAGCAGGGGGCGGCCGAAGGACATGCGGGCAAAGCGGGCGCGGTACGGCTCCGCCTGGGCCAGCAGCTTGTGGTACTCCTCCCCGTTCATCACGTGGGTGGGCTGCACCACCACGTCGGTACAGCCCTCGGCCAGCAGGCGCTCCAGCGCCTGGGGCACGTTGTCGATGTGGGTGCCCTCCCCCGCCAGCTTGCGGAGGATCATGCCGCTGGTAAAGGCCCGGCGCACCGTCCGCTCCGGGAAGGCCGCGGCCAGCTCGGCCTCAATGGCCGCGATGTTTTTCTCCAGGGTGTCCCGGTGGCTGGTGCCGAAGGACACCGCCAGAACCGCTCTCTCTGTCATTGTGCGTCCCTCCCGTTATTCCCGCGCGTTGTTGCTGGCCTGATAGAGCATGGCGTTGCAGATGGCGGCGGCCACGTTGCTGCCGCCCTTCCGCCCCCGGGCCACGATGTGGGGCACGTCCAGGGTGAGCAGCAGCTCCTTGCTCTCCACCACGTTGACAAAGCCCACCGGCACGCCGATGACCAGGGCGGGCTTCAGCTCCCCCGCGTCGATCAGCTCGCAGGCCCGCACCAGGGCGGTGGGGGCGTTGCCGATGGCCAGCACCAGCGGCCCCTCCAGCCGGGCGGCCCGCTCCATGGACACGGTGGCCCGGGTCTCCCCCCGCGCCTTGGCCTCCGCGGCCACGTCCGGGTCGGACATGAAGCACACCGCCCGGCCGCCGAATTTCTCCAGCACCCGCTTGTTCACCCCGGAGAAGGCCATCTGGGTGTCGGTGACGATGGTACAGCCCTGCCGTATGGCCGCGACGCCCGCCTCCACCGCCCCGGCGGAAAAGACCAGACTGTCGGCGTACTCAAAGTCCGCAGTGGTGTGGATCACCCGCTTGACCACGGGCAACTGCTCCGCCGGGAACACCCGCTCCCCCAGCTCCTGGCCGATGAGCTCCATGCTCCGGGCCTCAATGTCCGCGGGGGCCACCCGCTGCAATTCAATGTGTTTCATGGCTCTATTCCTCCCCGTTGAGAATCCGGTAAATGCGTTTCATGTCCAGGCTGGCCCGCAGGCCGGCCGCCAGCTTGTCGTACTGCTGCTGGGCGTACGCCTGCCAGTCCACGCTGGCCGCGCCCGGCTCCAGCCCCTTGGCCTCCAGCAGGGCGTTCACCAGGGCGGCGGCCGCCTCCGCCTTGTCGAAGATGCCGTGGACGTAGCAGCCCCACACGTTGCCCGCGCTGAGGCCGTCGGAGCGCCGCTCCCCGGTCTGGGTGGTGAACTCCGCCAGGGGGGCCGCCCCGCTCTCGGTGCGGCCCATGTGGATCTCGTAGCCCTCGAAGGCCACGCCGGCCAAGGCGCGGAAGAGCCCCTCCGGGGCGCGGAAGGCCCCCGTCACCCGGGTGCGGGTCTTCTCCCCCTGGAACACCGTGTCGGCTGGGAGCAGGCCCAGGCCCCGGAGGGAGCCGCCCCCCTCCACCCCGTCGGGGTCGGAGACGGTGTTCCCCAGCATCTGATAGCCGCCACAGATGCCGATCACCGCTCCGCCGGCCGAGGCGTGCTTGAGCACGGCGGCCTCCATGCCGCTCTCCCGCAGCCAGCGCAGATCGTCCATGGTGTTCTTGGTGCCGGGGAGAACCACCAGATCGGGGTGCCCCAGCTCCCGGGGATTGCGGACGTAGCGGAGGGTGACCTCCTCCATCCGCTCCAGGGGGTTGAAGTCGGTGAAGTTGGACAGGCGGGGCAGGCGCACCACCGCAATGTCCACCAGGCCCACCTTTCCCCCGCCGCTCAGGCGGTGGGAGAGGGAGTCCTCGTCGTCCACATCCACGTCCAGCATGGGGACAACTCCCAGCACCGGCTTGCCGGAAAGCCGCTCCAGCTCCCACAGGCCGGGGCGGAGGATATCCACATCCCCCCGGAATTTGTTGATAATCAGGCCCTTGATCCTCGCCTGCTCGTCCGGCTCCAGCAGCTTCACCGTGCCGTAGAGGGAGGCGAACACGCCCCCCCGGTCGATGTCGCCGCACAGGAGCACCGGGGCGTTGGCCCGGCGGGCCATGCCCATGTTCACAATGTCGTCCTGCCGCAGGTTGATCTCCGCCGGGCTGCCCGCCCCCTCAATGACGATGATGTCGTACTCCGCCGCCAGGGACTCGTAGGCCGCCATCACCTCGGGGATGAGACTCTTGCGGTAGCGGAAGTACTCCCCCGCCGCCATGGTGCCCCGGGGCACGCCGTTGACGATCACCTGGGAGCCCACGTGGCTGGTGGGCTTGAGCAGGATGGGGTTCATCCGCACATCGGGGGCCACCCCCGCCGCCTCGGCCTGCACCACCTGGGCCCGGCCCATCTCAAAGCCGTCGGGGGTGATGGCGGAGTTGAGGGCCATGTTCTGGGATTTGAAGGGGGCCGCCTTATAGCCGTCCTGGGCAAAGATGCGGCACAGCCCCGCCGCCAGCAGGGACTTGCCCGCGTTGGAGGCGGTTCCCTGGATCATAATCGCGTTGGCCATCACAGCACTTCCTTTAAGGCGGCCAGCAGCCGCCGGTTTTGTTCCGCCTGTCCCACGCACACCCGGTACCAGTCGTTCCCCAGGCCGTGGTAGTTGGCGCAGGAGCGGATGAGCACGCCCCGCGTGAGCATCCGCTCCTTCAAATCGGCCGCGCCCGCCGACCGGAACAGCAGGTAGTTGGCCTGTCCGGGCACCACCTCCAGCCCCAGGGCGCATAGGCCGTCCGACAGGGCGGGGCGCTCCGACGCCAGCAGGGCCCGGGCCTTCCCCGGCCAGTCGGGGCACCGCTCCAGGGCGGCCAGCCCCGCCGCCTGGGCGGGGGTGGAGACGCTCCAGGGCGGGCCGGCGGCAGCCATCCGCTCCAGAAGTCCGCCGTTGGCGGAGAGGGCGTAGCCCAGCCGCAGGCCCGCCATGGCGTAGCTCTTGGTGAAGGCCCGCAGGAGCAGCAGGTTGGGGTGCTCCGCCAGACAGGGGGCCAGCCCCGGCCCAGCCCCGTCGGAGAGGGGCAAAAAGCACTCGTCCACCGCCAGCACCGCCCCCACGGCCCGGCATTGCTCCGCCGCCGCCCGCAGCAGCGCCCCGTCCACCAGCCGCCCGGTGGGGTTGTTGGGGGTGCAGAGGAAGACCAGCTCCACCCCCGGCGCGATGGCGTCCAGGAGCCCGCCGTCCACGTCAAAGCGGTTCTCCCGGCGCAGGGGGTGGCGTGTCACGGCGCACCCAGCCGCCGTCAGCGCCTCCTCGTACTCGGAGAAGGCCGGGGCGGTGACCAGCGCCCGCCGGGGCCGCAGGGCGTAGGCCAGCCGGAAGATCAGCTCCGCCGCCCCGCCGCCGCAGAGCACCTGCTCCGGCGCCACCCCGTCGTGGGCGGCGATGGCCGCCCGGAGGGCGCGGCACAGGGGGTCGGGGTAGCGGGCCGAGTCTGCGGCGGCGGCCGCGGCGGCCGCCTGCACCGCCGGGGGCATCCCCAGGGGGTTCAGGTTGGCCGAGCAGTCCAGCACGTCGCCGCCGAAGCGGGCCCGCGCCGTGAGCACGTCGCCGCCGTGGGTATATGGGGTCATGGTGATTCCCTTCTCTCTGGTCAGGATGGTGGACGGGTGGGGCGGCGGGCCGGTGTTACGGGAACAGCAGAATCAGCAGGGGCACGCCGCAGAAGAGCAGCAGGGCAAAAAAGGCGGTGGCGTAGAGAATCCGGCCCGCCCGCAGGATGTCCAGGGCCTCCACCGGCCGCTGATCGTCGCCGATGGTGGGTTTGTCCACCAGTTGGCCGAAGTAGTAGTTGGGCCCTGCCAGCTGGAGCTGGAGCGCTCCGGCGCAGGCCGCCTCGGTGTGGGCGGAGTTGGGGGACTTGTGCCTCTTCCGGTCCCGCCGGAAGATCCGCCAGGCGTTCTTCCCGTCGTAACCCGCCGCCGCGCCGCCCAGGCACATGAGCACCCCGGCGATGCGGGCGGGGAGAAAGTTGAGCGCGTCGTCCAGCCGCGCCGCCGCCCGGCCGAAGTAGAGATAGCGGTCATTTTTGTAGCCCACCATGGAGTCCATGGTGTTGACCGCCTTGTAGAGCATACCCAGGGGCGCGCCGCCCAGGGCCAGGAAGATGAGGGGGGCGATCACCCCGTCGGAGGCGTTCTCCGCCACGGTCTCCACCGCCGCCTTGGCCACGCCGGCCTCGTCCAGCCGCTCGGTGTCCCGCCCCACAATCATGGACACGGCGTGCCGCGCGCCGGGCAGGTCTCCGGCCTTGAGGGCCTCGTACACCTTGTCGCTCTCGTCCCGCAGGGACTTGGCGGCCAGCAGCTGATAGCACAGCAGCGCCTCCGCCGCGAAAGCCAGCCAGGGGCTGAGCAGGCCGCACCCCCACAGCAGCAGGGCGGTGAGGCCGGTTGGAATGGCGATGGTGAGCGACACCAGCGCCGCGCCGCCGGCCAGCTCGCCGCCGGGGGACTTGGGAAAGAGCCGCCGCAGAAGCTTCTCCAGGGCGGCGATCAGCACACCGACGGCCCGCACCGGGTGGGGCGCCCAGTGGGGATCCCCCAGCAGGAGATCCAGGCAGAAGCCGGTCAGCAGGGCCAGCAGGTGGGATACCCCCCAGCTCATAGCACCTTCTCCCCCCTGTACTCCTCCAGAATGGTCAGCTCCAGGGTGTCCGGATTCAGCTCCGCCCGGAAGCCGCCGCAGTTAGGACACATCCAGCCGTAGTAGTCCCGCTCCGGCCGGCCGTACTTGGCCAGCAGGGCCATGAGGGCCCCGCCGTGGGACACCACTCCCACCCGGCCAAAGCCCCGGCGGGCGGCGTCGGCCGCCGTCTTTTCCAGGCCGATGGACACCCGGTCGGTGACCTGCTGGGCGCTCTCCCCCACCGGCATGGCGGCAAAGTTGGGCCTGTCCCCCATGCCCAGCCACGCCTGATAGAGGGGGTCGTCCTTCAGCTCCTCGTGGTTCTTGCCCTCAAAGGGGCCGAAATCGCTCTCCCGCAGCTCGTCCACCACCGTCATCTCCACGCCGGGCCACAGCAGCTCGGCGGTGCGGCGGCAGCGCTGGAGGGGGCTGCGGTAGATGTGCTCCACCGCCGGCAGGGTGGCGCCCACCCGCCGGGCCAGCTCCTCCCCCTGGGGGAGCAGCGGCACGTCCAGCGTGCCGATAAAGCGCCGTTCCAGGTTGCCCTGGGTGGTACCGTGGCGCATCAAAATCAGTTCCATGGGCCTTCTCCTTTCAATACCATGGGCAGGCCGCAGAAGATGCGCTCCACCCGCTCTGCCCGCTCCGCCAGGCGGCAGCAAAGCCGTCCCACCGCCTCCCGGCGGGCCCGCTGGGCCGGCTCCACCGGCACCACGCCGCAGCCCACCTCATCGCAGATCAAAATCACGTCCGGGTTGGCCTCCAGCAGCGCCGTCTCGTCCAGCTCCGGCCAGTCCTCCAGCCCGGCAAAGACGGGCCGTGTCCGGGCCTCCTCCGGGGTGCGGGCCACCTGGGCGGGGCCGTACCCGGTCTTTTGCAGCACGTAGTCCAGCTTGCCCTGGCCCGCGCCGCCGATAATCAAAATCATAACAGCACCTCCAGCCTCTGCCCCACCGCCGCGCAGAGCACCATCCCCAGCTCGCACAGCTGGAGGAAGAACCCCGCCAGATCGCCGGTGACGCCGCCGAACTGCCGCCGGGCGGTCACCACATAGTAGACGCACGCCAGACCCGCTCCCGCCAGGGCGGCCAGGCCCGTCCGCACATCCGCGGCCACCATGGCCCCTCCGGTGAGGACGGCCCACGCCGCCAGCACTCCCCGGGCCTTGACCGCGTCCATGGGGCCGGTGAAGGTGGCCAGCAGGCCGGTGCCCCGGGCGTTGGGGAGGGTGACGGCGAAGAGGCCGGAGAGGCTGCGGGAGAAGGCCGGCCCCAGGGCCAGCGCCAGGGCGGCCCGCCCCGCGGGCGCCGCCTCGCACCAGGCGGCGAAGAACACCAGCAGGTACAGCCCGCAGCAGATGATGGCGAAGGCCCCGGTGTGGGAGTCCTTCAGAATCTCCAGCTTCCGCTCCCGGCTCTGGTGGGAGGACAGGGCGTCGCAGGTGTCGCAGAAGCCGTCCAGATGGATGCCGCCGCTGAGGGCGATGGGGAGCAGCAAAGCCAGGGCCGCGGTAAAGACCACGCCGAACCCCAGCCAGCCGGCCAAGGCCAGCCACAGCCACAGCACCGCCCCGACGGCCAGCCCCACCAGTGGGAACCAGCACAGGGCCCAGGAGAGGGCCTTTTTCTCCCAGTCCACCCGGGGCATGGGGAACTTGGAGTACATGGCAAAGGCAATGATGAGGGATTTCACGGGTTTGCTCCTTTCCAGGCGATGGGGATGCCGCAGACCACCTCGTACACCCAGTCGGCCCGCCGGGCCACCGCCCGGTTCAGCCGGGCCAGCACGTCCAGGTAGGCCAGGGTCTCGGGGTCGTAGTCCATTCCGTCGGAGAACAGCTCGTTGGTGACCACCACCAGCAGGGCGGCCTGCTCCGCCGCCCGCTCCACGCCGGAGAGCACCCGGCCGAAGGCCCCCTCCCGCCCCTGGGGGCCGAAAAACTCGTTGGCGGTCAGGTTGGAGAGATCCTCCAGCAGGGCGGCGCATCCGGCCGGCAGGACGGCCCCGGCCAGGTTCACCGGACACTCCACGGTGGCAAACCCCTTGCCCGCCCGCATCCGGCGGTGGCGCTCCACCCGGCGCTCGCTCTCGGCGTCCCACACCTGCATGGTGGCCAGGTAGGCCCGCGTCTCCAGGCCGGAGGCGGCGACCAGCCCCTCGGCAAATTCCGACTTCCCGCTGGCCGAGCCGCCGGAGACCAGTATCAGCATGGATGCACCTCCTTCGGCGGGGGCAAGCCCCCGCCCTACCGCCTCGCAGAGTTTCGCCCACTTGCGGCAAATTCAAATAAAAATCTGTGTGGAGCCGCCGTATCCATGGGGGGATGCAATCCCCCCCTAGCCTAAGGGCTGGTAGGCCTCGATGTTGGTGTCCTCAAAGGTGGCCATCTCTCGGTAGACCGCCAGCCCCATATCCAGCAGGGGCATGACGGCCACGGCCCCGGTGCCCTCGCCCAGGCGCATCCCGGCGTAGAGGAAGGGGCGCAGGCCCAATTCAGAGAGCACCAGCCGGCTGGCCGGCTCCTCCGACGCGTGGGAGCCCAGCATGTAGTCCTTACAGGCCGGGCACAACCGGGCGGCCACCAGGGCGGCCACGGAGGAGATGAACCCGTCCACCAGCACCGGCGTATGGCACAGGGCGCCCCCCAGGAACACCCCGGCCAGCCCGGCGATGTCCAGGCCGCCCACCTTGTGGAGCACGTCCAGCACGTCGGAGGGGTCGGGCCGGTTCACCGCCACGGCGGTCTCGATGGCGTGGATCTTCTTCTGTAGGCCCGCGTCGGACAGGCCGGCCCCCCGGCCGGTCATCACCACCGGCTCCTGGCCCAGCAGCACGGCGGCCACGGCGGAGGAGGTGGTGGTGTTGCCGATGCCCATCTCCCCGGTGGCCAGCAGGCGCACGCCCCCGGCGCACAGCTCCCGGGCGGTCTCCACCCCGGTCAGGACGGCCTGCACGGCCTCCCCCCGGCTCATGGCGGGGCCCTGGGTCATGTCGGCGGTGCCCCGGCGGACGCACCGCTGCACGATGCGCGCCCCGGTGAGGGGGACGGCCGTACCGATGTCCACGGGCACCACCTCCGCCCCGGCGGAGCGGGCCATGGCGCACACACTGGTGTCGCCGGTGGACATGTTCTCCGCCACGATGGCGGTGACCTCCTGGCCGGTCTGGGTGACCCCCTGGGCCACCACGCCGTTGTCGGCGCACATGACCACCACCGCCCGGCGGGAGATGTCCACGTCGGCGCTGCCCGTCATGCCGGCGATGCGGATGACCGCCTCCTCCAGCGCCCCCAGGCTGCCCAGGGGCTTGGCGATGGAGTCCCACCGGGCCTTCGCCCGCTCCATGGCCGCCATATCGGCGGGGGTAATTCCTGCAATCACCTTATCCAGTGTCATAGCGCTGCCTCCTGTGCATAGCGGCGGGCCGCCGCCACAAAATTGCGGGCCGCC
>NZ_JH417804.1:0-7330 GCF_000239295.1 Flavonifractor plautii ATCC 29863 | reverse complement strand
GGCGGGCCGCCGCCACAAAATTGCGGGCCGCCGACGGCGCGGCCCAGAATTGGAAGTGGGGAAAGCCGGCGTACAGCGTCGGGGTGTGGAACGCGCAGTCCCACCCCCGGTCGCTCTGGGGCTTCTGCGCATGAAAATCGGTTCCGGGGGTGGTGCTGTCCCAGTAGTGGAACTCATGGGCGTGGAAGCTCTCCCCCGCCTGGCACAGCAGGCCGTCCTTTTTCGCGGTGAGGGTCACATAGCCGAAGCGGCCCAGCCTGCCGGTGTTGGCCGCCCGGCCGGGGAGCGCCCCCGCCATGGGCCAGTCCCGGCCCTCTCCGTCGGAGAGAAGCCGGTTGAGGTAGAGGAACCCGCCGCACTCGGCCACGGTGGGCACCCCCCCCGCCACGGCGGCGCGCACCGCCTCCCGCATGGGGGCGTTGGCCGCCAGGGCCCCGGCGAACAGCTCCGGATAGCCGCCCCCCAGGTAGAGGCCGCAGGTACCCTCGGGAAGCGCCTCGTCCGCCAACGGAGAGAACTCCGCCAGCTCGGCCCCCAGCGCCTCCAGCAGCTCCAGGCCGTCGGCGTAGTAGAAGCAGAACGCTTTGTCCCGGGCCACGGCGATGCGGGGCCGCCCCTCCACCGGGGGCGGCAGGGCGGGAGCCGCGGCGGCCAGCGCCGGGGCGGAGGCCGCCAGGGCCAGCAGGCCGTCTATGTCCACGCTTTTCTCCGCCTGGGCGGCCAGGGCGGAGAGCTTCTCCCGCAGCCCCGCCACCTCGGCGGCGGTGACCAGCCCCAGGTGGCGGCTCTCCAGGGCGCAGCCGGGCAGATTGGGCAGATAGCCGTACACCGTCACGCCGGTCTCTCCCTCGATGGCCTCCTTGAGTCGAGGGTAGAGCATGGGGGACACCCGGTTGAGAATCACGCCCCGGATGCCGCTGTCCGGCCGGAAATCCCTCATCCCCTTCACCGCGGCGGCGGCGGTGAGGGCCCGCCCCCGGCCGTCCAGCACCAGCACCGCCGGGGTGCCGGTAGCCCGGGCCAGGTCATAGGCGCTGGCGTCGGCGCTCAGGCCGATGCCGTCATAGTAGCCCATGACCCCCTCGATGAGGGCCAGGCCGCTGCCCCGGCTGTTTTTCTCCAGCAGGTACCGGGCGGTGTCCCGGCCCAGGAAGAAGAGATCCAGGTTGCGGCTTTTGGCCCCGATAATCTCGCTGTGAAACATGGGGTCGATATAGTCCGGGCCGCACTTGAAGGCCACCGGCCCGGCCCCCCGGTTGACCAGGGCCTGGAGAAGGGCGCAGGTGACGGTGGTCTTGCCGCCCCCGCTGGCGGGGGCGCAGAGGAGCAGACGGGGCGCGCTCATGCCCGGCCCTCCCCGGAGAAGATCCAAACCGGGTTCTGGGCGTCCATCAGGTGGTAGCGCCCGGCGGGCCGGGTGCGGGTGACGGCCACCTGCACCATGTCCGCCCCCTCCAGCCCGGCAAAGCACCGGGCGGCCTCCCCCACCGTCTCCAGGGTGACGGCGGTGCACACCACCCGGGCGGCGGGGTTCTTGCGGAAGATCACGTTCAAAATGTCCTCCAGACTGCCCGAGGTGCCCCCCAGGAAGACCCGGTCGGGGGCGGAGAGGGCCTCCAGCGCCTCCGGCGCGGTGCCCGCCACCACCTCCAGGTTGGCGGCGTGGAAGCGGGCCCTGTTCTCCGCCAGCAGGGCCAGGGCCTCCTCCTTCTTCTCCACGGCGTACACCCGGCCGGCGGGACAGGAGAGGGCGCACTCCACCGACACCGAGCCGGTGCCCGCCCCCACGTCCCACACCACATGGTGCGCCTCCAGACGCAGCTTGGACAGGGCCAGCGCGCGCACCTCCTCCTTGGTCATGGGCACGTCCCCCCGGAGAAAGGCCCCGTCGGGCAGGCCGGAGCCGTTCCACGGCCGCGCCACCGGATCGGGGTTGACCGCCAGCAGGACGGAGAGGTCGGCAAAGGTCTCCCCCGCCAGCTCTGCCGCCGTGCCGGTGACGATGCGCTCGTCGGCGTAGCTCAGCCGCTCGCCCACGGAGACGCGCACCTGTCCCAGCCCCCGCTCGGCCAGGGCCCGGCAGATGTCCTCCGCCTTGGTGGCCCCGCCGGTAAGGGCGAAGACCTTGGCGCTGCGCTGGATCTCCCCCACCGCGTTGTGGCTGCGGCCGTGGGCGCTGACCAGCCTGGCGTCCTGCCAGGTGGTCTGGAGCCTGGCGCAGAAGTAGGACAGGGAGGAGATACCGGGGATGGTGATCACCTCGTGGTTCCCCAGCAGGGGCCACAGCCCCTTGGCCCCGCTGTAAAATCCGGTGTCGCCGGAGAGGAGCACCCCCACCGGCCCCCGGGGGGCCTTGTCCACGTACGCGGCGATGTCCGCCGCGGCGATGAGGGGGACGCAGTCGTGCTCCGCCCCCCAGGGCTCCAGCAGGCGGGGGGCGCCCACCAGCACCGGGCTGTCCCCGATGGCCTCCAGGGCCTGGCCGGTCAGGGTGGCCGGGTTGCCCATGCCTACGCCGATGAGATAGACCTTCATGCGTTCTCCTCCTCCATAAGCTTCTTCTGAATTTCCTCCAGGGTCAGGCCGGTCTCCCGGCTGGGGCGCTCCACCACCAGCAGGGCGCAGCCCGCCTCCCGGGCGGCCTCCGCCTTTTCCCGGAAGCCGCCATACCCCCCTGTGTCCTTGGTCACCAGGGTCTGAATGTGATACTGCCGCAGCAGGGCCACGTTCAGCTCCCTGGAGAACGGCCCCTGCATGCAGATGATGTTTTTCGGGGGAAAGCCCAGGGTCAGGCACCGCTCCAGGGAGTCCGCCATGGGCAGCACCCGGGGGTAGCACCGCTCTGCCAGTCCGGGGCGGGCAAAGTGGTGCAGCTCCTTGCTGCCGGTGGTGAGCAGCACATGGCCGGGCATCTGCTCCAGCATGTCCGCCGCCCCGGCCATGTCCTTTGCCCTGCGGCAAAGCTCCCCGCCGTCGGACTGCCGCACCAGCCGGAGGACGGGCAGGCCCGCCGCCTCCGCCGCGGCCCGGATGTGCTCCGTCACCTCCACGGCGTAGGGGTGGGTGGCGTCCACCGCCAGGGAGTATCCCCCGGCCCTCATGAGCGCCTCCATTTCCCCGCTGTCCATCCGGCCCACATGGGCCTCCGCCCCGGCGGGGAGGAGGGTCTCGCCGTACTCGGTGGCCACGCAGACGGTGTGGGGGATCCCCCGGGCCGCCATCCACTCCGCCAGCGCCCGGCCCTCACCGGTGCCGCCGAACAGCAATACCTTATTCATGCGCCTTCCTCCCCCTGTGCTGGTTTCAGGCCCGCCTTCGCCGGGCGTATTTCCCTATTCCCCCCGCTGGAGATAGCCCCGGGGGGTCACCATCTTTCCGCCGATCACCTTGGTCTGGCTGCTGCCCACGAACACGGTGGTGAACATGTCCACCTGGGTGTCCCGCAGCTCGCCCAGGGTGAGGAGCGCCGCCTCCTCCCCCGCCCGGCCGATGTTGCGGACGGTGCCGCACACGGTGGCGGGATCCTTCCCGGCGGAGAGCAGGATGTCGCAGGCCCGCCGGAGGTAGTCCGGCCGGCTGCGGCTGGCGGGGTTGTAGAGGCAGAGCACGAAGTCCGCCTGGGCCGCGGCGGTCAGCCGCTTTTCGATCTTCTCCCACGGGGTGAGCAGGTCGGACAGGGACACCACCGCGAAGTCGTGGGTCAGGGGGGCCCCCAGCACGGCCGCGCCGCCGCAGGCGGCGGTGATGCCGGGCACCACCTCGATCTCGATGGGGTCATACTCCTGGGCCACCTCGTAGATGAGGCCCGCCATGCCGTACACGCCGGAGTCGCCGGAGCAAACCACCGCCACATCCCTGCCGGTGCGGGCGGCCTCCACCGCCGCCCGGCAGCGGTCCACCTCCCGGCGCATGCCGGTGGACAGGGTCTCCTTCTGGGGGAAATCCGCCCGCACCAGATCGATGTAGGCGGTGTAGCCCACGATCAGATCGCAGGCCTCCAGGGCCGCCCGGGCCCGGCCGGTGAGATCCGCGCCGCCGCCGGGGCCAAGCCCGATTACCGTTACTTTCATAGCGTATCCTTTCTCGCCACCGCCGCGGTGACGCCGTTGTCTGCCTGTTTGGGGACGATAATCCGCCCGCCGGCGGCGGCCGCCGCCCGCTCGCATACGTTGTCCACCCCGGTGATCCCCCGCACAAAGGCGGAGGGGGTGAAGTCCCCCGCCACCGCCGCCAGCGCCTCCGCGGAGTAGGTGGTCAGGGGCAGGCCCCGTCGGGCGCAGAAGGCCAGCAGGCCCGCCTCGTCCTTTTTGAGATCGATGGTGGCGACGCCCGCCACCGCCTCGGGGGCGAGGCCCGCCAGGGCGGCGTCCGCCGCCGCCGCAATGGCTGCCTCCGGCGTCCCCCGGCGGCAGCCGATGCCCAGAATCAGGCTCCGGGGCACCAGACGCAGGGTGCGGGGGAAGGGCCCCTCCCCCGTCCGGTCGGTGATCCACACCCCCAGCTCCGCCGGGCCTGCGGTGAGGCCCTCCGGGCAGGGGTGGCCGAAGTCGCTGGCAAAGCCCACCGGCCTTCCCTCCAGCAGGGCGGCGGACACCTCCTTGGCCAGAACCCGGTCCGTGATGGCCATGCCCCGCTCCCGGGCCCACACGTCCACGGCGAACAGGCCGTTGACATCGGTGGCGGTGGATACCGCCGCCTGCCCGCCGGTGAGGGCGGCCACCCTCCGGGCCAGCTCGTTGGCGCCCCCCACGTGGCCGGAGAGGAGGGGAACCACAAACCGCCCCGCCTCGTCCACACTGACCACGGCGGGGTCGGAAAACTTGTCCCGCACATGGGGGGCAATGGCCCGCACGGCGATCCCCGCCGCCCCCACAAATACCAGGGCGTCCGCCCGCGCCCAGGCCCAGGCCGTCCAGCCCTCCAGGGAGGCATAGGCCTCCGCCCCTACCTCGGGGGCGAAGCGGGCCGGGACGTGGAGGCTACCTCCCAGGGCGTCCGCCAGGCTGCGGCCCAGCGCCGCCCCCCGGCGGGTAAAGGCGATGACCGCCGTGGTCACTTGCTGGCCTCCCGGAACTCGTGGGTAAAGGTGGGGTCGTAGAGCTTTGACCGCTCGTAATCATCCCCCAGGAAATGACCGATTGTAATCAGCGCCGTCTTGGTGACCCGGTTCTCCCGGGCGGTCCTGGCCAGGGTGGAGACGGTGCAGCGGTACACCCGCTGCTCCGGCCAGGTAGCCTTGTAGACGATGGCCGCCGGGGTGTCGGGGGCATAGCCCCCCGCCGCCAGCTCCTGTTCCACATCCTCCAGCAGGCCGGTGGACAAGAACAGCACCATGGTGCAGCCGTGGGAGGCCATCTTGCGCAGCTCCTCCCCCTCGGGCACGGGGGTGCGGCCCGCCATGCGGGTGATGATAACCGACTGTGATACCTCGGGGAGTGTATACTCTGCGCAAAGGGCGGCGGCCGCGCCGGAGAAGGAGGACACGCCGGGGGTCACGTCGTAGCCGATGCCCAGCTTGTCCAGCTCGTCCATCTGCTCCCGGATGGCGCCGTAGAGGGAGGGGTCGCCGGTGTGGAGCCGGACGGTCATGCCGCCCCGGGCCTCGGTGTCCTTCATGACCTCGATGACCTGCTCCAGGGTCATGGACGCGCTGTCGTACACCGCGCAGCTCTCCTTTTTGTAGCTCAGCAGGGCGGGGTTGACCAGGGAGCCGGCGTAGATGATCACGTCGGCCTCCCCCAGCAGCTTCGCCCCCCGCACCGTGATCAGATCCTCCGCTCCGGGGCCCGCGCCGATAAAATGTACCATGGTTTTAACCTCCTATGCCCGGTGGAGGGCCAGCAGGCCCTCCGCGCCGGGTGTCTTTCCTAAAATTCCGTACTGGTTGGAGAAGAAAATGCCCTCGATGGCCAGCTCCGGCCCCGCCCGCCGCTTGAGCTGGGCGTCCAGCTCCCCGGCGATGGAGTCCATCACCGGCTCCAGCAGGCCGGCCCCCCTCAGCAGCTCCACCCCCGCGTCGGTGGTGGGGCTGTCGAACAGGGCCTTTACCAGCGCCCGGTCTCCCCCCGCCAGGGCGGCGTGGGCAGCCAGGGTCTCCCGCCGGGCGTCGGCCACCTTGGAGTGGGTGTTCATGCACCCGGCGGACACCTTGATGAGCTTGCCCAGGTGGCCCACCAGCAGCACCGAGCGGAAGCCCGCCCCGGCGGCGTGGTCGATGGCCGCGCCGATATAATTGCTGCATGTGCACCAGCGGGCCAGGCTGAGGCCCAGCTTCTCCCGGGCGAAGGCCTCGCCGTAGTTGCCGGGGGTGACCACAATGTCCCGCGCCCCGGCGGCCCTCTGCTGATCCATCTCCAGGTAGAGGGAGTCCAGCAGGGCGGCCTCGCTCATGGGGCGGACGATGCCGCTGGTGCCCAGGATGGAGATGCCCCCCTCGATGCCCAGCCGGGGGTTGAAGGTGCGCCCCGCCAGGGCCTCCCCCGTGGGGACGGAGATCACCGCCCGCAGCCCGCCGGTGTAGCCCGCCCGGGCCGCGGCGGCCTCCAGCTGCTCGTGGATCATGCGGCGGGGGGTGGAGTTGATGGCCGCCTCTCCCACCGGCTGGTCGAGACCGGGCCGGGTCACCCGGCCCACCCCCTGGCCGCCGTCAATGGCGATCCCCGGCCCGGTGCTGCGCTCCACCCGGGCGCAGATGAGCGCCCCGTCGGTCACGTCGGGATCGTCGCCGCCGTCCTTGCGCACCGCGCAGGCGGCCCAGCCTTCCCCGGCGGCGTGCTCCAGCAGCTCCGCCTCCACCCGCACCCCCGCCGGGGTGTCGATGTGCACGGCGGGCAGCGCCGCCCCCTCCAGCAGCAGGGCGGCGGCCCCGGCGGCGGCGGCGGCGGCGCAGGTGCCGGTGGTGTAGCCGCAGCGCAGCCGCTCCCGCCCCACCGGGATATAGAGCTCCAATTTCCCCATGTGTGTCCCCCTTTCGACGCAAAAAGGCCCTCCTCGCGGCTGAGGAGGGCCCTAATCCCAGGGTACACCGCACCTCTCCACCTCAGAGCTACGCAACTGCCACTCTGCAGCGGGTCTCCTGGCTTGCGCTTCCTCCTCCGGCGCGCCTTCTCAGCCCCGCTGGGCCAATGGCTTGTGCACCTTCGTCCGCGCTTACAGTAGAGGTAAGACTGCGCCGGAGTTCCACCGGCTTCCCCGTTCTGCGGCACCGCCGCAACTGCATGTGCATTGAATTCTCTGCCATTATAGCAGTATGAGGGAAAAAAGTAAAGGCAGGGTTTCAAAATTACCCGCGGGAAACTTGTAGGACTACAATACATATTGGACATCTGAA
>NZ_JH417803.1:29051-57560 GCF_000239295.1 Flavonifractor plautii ATCC 29863 | reverse complement strand
TCACCGTCCAATATGTTTGACAAACCTACATACCTACCGCTCCGCCTCCGGCAGCAGTGCTGAAGACCTGTTCATAGAACTGTTCTCTGACACCTTCGGCGCTGAGAAAGCCGGCTACCTCTACTCTCAATATCCCTTCTCTGACATCTACCAGAACAGCCGGTTTGCTGACTTTCTGATTGAAAACGGCGGACGTAGGGTGGCTATCGAGATCGACGATGAGGCTTCTCACAACCCCAAGCTGATCTCCCAGAACAAGTTCTACGATGACCTGCTCAAGCAGAACAGCATGATCTATCTGGGCTGGGATGTGTACCGCTGGGCGGTGCGGCAGATGCAGCAGCAGCCGGAGACTGTGAAAGACGAGCTGCGAGTTTTCCTGGGCCAGCACCCCAGTTTCAGGGAAATCGAGGACTACCTCCCCACCCAGCGGGGCAAGTCCCTGGACGGCTCCAAACTGGAACTGAAGGAGCACCAGAAACAGGCTTTGGCAGCTTTGGAGGAGATGCGCTGCAACTTCGAGACCATTGCCCTTCTCTACCACGCAACGGGCACCGGCAAAACGGTGACCGCCGTCATGGATGCCAAACGATTCGGCAAGCGCACGCTGTTCCTGGCCCACACAGTGGAACTGGTAGACCAAGCCACCAAGACCTTCCGGAAACTGTGGCCCAGGGCCACGGTGGGCCGCTATGTGGAGAGTATGAAGCAGGGCAACGCCTTCGTGGTGTGCGGCAGCATCCAGAGCGTGGCACTGAATCTGGAGCGGTTCAAACCGGATGACTTCGGATACATCATCGTGGACGAGGCCCACCACGCCTCCGCCGATACATACCAGAAAGTCCTGGCCTACTTCACGCCGGAATTCACCCTGGGCTTGACCGCCACACCGGAGCGGGCCGACGACAAGAATATCCTGGATATCTTCAAGAACACCGCCCACAAGTTGGATATCCAGACCGCCGTAGAGATTGGCGAACTGGTGCCGGTGCGGTGTATCCGCATTCACACCAATATTGACCTGACCAAGGTGCGGTTCAACAGCGTCCAGTACAACATCCGGGATCTGGAGAGCAAGATCTATGTGCCGGAACGCAATCAACTCATTGTGGACACCTGGCTCCAGTATGTGAAGGACAAGCGGACGGTCATCTTCTGCGCCTCCGTCAAGCACGCTCAGGAGATCGCCGGGCGGCTCCATGACGCTGGTGTGGCCGCTGAGGCTGTGTCCGGCGAGATAAAGGCCAGCGACCGCCGGGAGGTGCTGGCCCGGTTTGAGAAGGGCGAGACCAAAGTGCTGTGCGCCTGTGATCTGCTCAACGAGGGCTGGGACTGCCCAGCCACCGAGGTGCTGTTTATGGCCCGACCCACCATGTCCAAGGTGCTCTATACCCAGCAGCTGGGCCGCGGCATGCGGCTGTCCCCCGGCAAGGAGAGCCTGATGGTGTTTGACTTCGTTGACAACGCCAGCCAGTACAACATGCCCTACTCCATGCACCGGCTGTTCCGGTTGAAGGAGTACAAGCCCGGCGCTCTGGTGTTGGGCACCAAACAGCAGAAAACCGCCGAACAGGGCCTCTACGACCGGGGCGAGCGCCCGGATGCCCTCATCGACTGGCCGGTGGACGCCCTGGACTATGAATTGGTGGACATCTTCAACTGGCAGGAAGAAGCCGCCGGCATGATCTCCCAGATGGAGTTTGTCCGACGAGTGGACGTGCAGACGGAGACCATCGAGCGGTATGTCCGGGACGGTCTGCTGGTACCCGACCTGGTGGTACCCATGAGTGAACACCGGACCTTCAAGTACTTCAAAGAGGAAACCCTCCAGAAGTATGCGAAACAGTACGGCTGGACGCTCATTGACGACTCCAACCGCAAGGATCTGTTTCTGGATATGGTGCGGCAAATGGACATGAGCTACTCCTACAAGCCGGTACTTCTCAAAGCAGTGCTGCTGTTTGCTGACGACAAAGGCCGGGTGAAGCTCAGTGATATCGTGACCTACTTCCGGGAGTTCTACGAGGCCCGCAGAGCGGCAGGACTGGTGGTGGAAAAAGCCAACAGCATCTACGCCAAGGGCGGCTATACTGACGCCCAGGCCCAGCGGAATATCCTCTCCAACCCCTTCAAGCGGTTTGAGGATATGCAGATGCTCCATCACACCAAAACCCTGGGCGTGATCCAGGTGGACGAGTCCGTCTGGAAGAAGCTGACCCGGGAGGAGAAACAGGAGATCGAGCGGATCTGCGATGAGAAGTTGGAGCAGTATTATGGCCGATTCCAGGCCGCACAAACGGAGGGTGACCTCAAATGAATCAAGAGATATTGAAAAAACTGAAAAGTACCCCCGAGCTGTCACCGGATGTACACGACGGCAGCTATGAACTGGTGCGTGCGATTGCGTCCGCCTATCGCGATGTGGATGAAGCCACGCTGGACTACCAGGATCTTAATGCCATTTATCTCATGTGCATTGGAACATGGCGGCACAGCTATGACAAAAAGCATGAAGCTGTCCATGCAACGCATCTGCCCGAGGTGCGCAAACAAGAATTGGACCATTTGATTGATGACCTGAAAAGCCGGGCGGACGCTGGCGTGTACAAGCACCAGGAAAAAGCGGTCTCCGGAACAGGCCATATTGGAATGTTTGGTACTGGTTTTTACTCGTTCCAGGGCAAGACAGATATCCAATCCGTGCGCGCTTTTATCCGGATGTGCGTGGATCTTCTGGATATGACGGACGATGAGGAGATGTTTCAGCGTGCCGCATCGGTGCTGACGAAATCGTTCCGCGGGATGCAGGCCGCGGCAGCCTCTGTGATACTGCACTGCTTAAAACCGCTTACCTTCCCTGTCATCAACAGCAATGTGGGCAGTGAGGATATTTTTGCGGCACTGGGGATTGAACTCAAATCCCGGGGCAAACTGGAAGCTTATATAGATAACTGCCGGAAAATCAAAGATTTTCGGGATGCCAATTTCTCCTTCAAAAATTATCGGATTCTGGATATGGCAGCTTGGGAGCTGTCTGCCGATCCCATCCGTCGTGTTGTCAGCCAATACAAGGAATCCTTTGCCGCCTGGTTTCCGGAAGAAGCGTATAAGTGGCGGGCAGTCCAATGTTTCCAGGAGCATTGGAATCCAGAGAAAGCCGATTTTGCAGAAATGCTGAAGGAATCCTTGGCCCAGGCGGGAAATCTGCTGGACACCAATTACTCGTTTCCCTGTAAGATGATCACATTTTTTGCGGGAAAGGAGCCTGATATGGTCCGCTCTATGTTTCAGCAGCTCTTGGCTCCCAGAGCGGATATTGTCGAGCAGATCCAAAACTTTAAGCAAAGTGCGGATACCCTGTTAGCCAAGTATCAGTTCAAAGAAAGCATGAAGCAGCATTATCAAGGGGACCGCACAATCTGTACCTATTTATTTTTTGCACAGCCCGATCGATATTTTCTCTATCAATACGGGAAACTCAAGGCTTTTCTGGCAGAGACCGGCTTGCAGGCCATCTGCAAAATGGGAGATAGCCAGAATGTGCTTACCTACCAGGAGATTGCCAACCGGGTCCTTTCCTGCGTTCAGCAGGACAGTGAGCTGCTGAATCTGTTTGAAACCAAGCGGGCAGAGCTGGGCAGCTCGTATTATCCCGATTCTGCGCATCACCTTTTGACGGATGATATCATCTACTTTGGAAGCCAGCTTTATAAAAGTGACTACTGGCCGTCCCCGGCAGAGTATGACCCGGAGATCAGTGCAGAACAGTGGTTAGAACTTCTTGCAGACAGATCCGTCTGCACAGCAGAAAATCTGTTGATTCTGAAAACCATGCAAGAATTGGGCGGCGAGGCGACCTGTAAACAGCTGAGCCAGCAATCTGGAGGGTCTTCTGCACATTATAATAGCAGTATGGTTCAGTTTGCCAGACGCGTACAGGAGAAAACGGGCTGCCCGTTGGTTCACAATGAAAATGAGGATCAGAAATGGTGGCCAATTCTGTTTGTGGGCCGCACAGCTCTTCCGGGCCAGCCTGGTACATACTCCTGGAAACTTCGTGATGAGTTGGCAGATGCACTCAAACTTCTATCGCGGAATGAGGTGAACAATCCGATGCCTTTTGCAAAGAATACAATTCTTTATGGCCCTCCAGGGACGGGTAAGACTTACCAGACCATCAACTATGCTGTGGCGATCATTGAGGGGAAATCGTTGGAAGATGTCCAGGCAGAAAACCACGAGGAGGTTCTGAAGCGATACCGGCAGTATCGGCAGGATGGGCGGATTGAGTTCACCACTTTCCACCAGTCTTTTGGATATGAAGATTTTATAGAGGGAATTCGTCCTAAGTTCTTCGGCGAAAACGAGGAAGAAGCTGGTGAGATCCAATACGAGATTACAAAGGGCATATTCAAAGCGTTTTGTTTGAAAGCTCAAATTCCAATCGCAGATGCCAAGCAATCTCCCTACGGTTTTTCTGATACACCTTCTGTTTGGAAAGTCTCTCTCGGCGGTACAGGAGGGCATCCGCTTCGCAATTACTGCATGCAAAACGACTGTATTCGCATTGGATGGGATGAGTATGGCGAAACCGTTACAGACGAAACGAATTACTTTGTTGGTGGAAAGTATGTGCTGAACGCATTTTTGAATCGGATGCAGTTAGGAGATATTGTCCTTTCTTGCTATTCTGCCCGAACCATTGATGCTATCGGCGTTATCACCGGTGATCCAGAATGGCTCCCAAATGAAGATCACTATAAGCGGTCCCGAAAAGTGAACTGGCTCCTGAAAGGTAAGAAAATTGATATCGAAGAGTTTCAATTATCGCGTTCGCTGGTTCAATCCACAGTGTATCAGCTGGATACCACTGCGGCTGAAGTTATCAAAGTTCTTGAGAAAAACGGCTTTGCGCCGACAACTGCGGTAGAAACAAAGCCCTATGTATTTATTATTGACGAGATCAATCGTGGAAATATTTCTAAAATTTTTGGAGAACTGATCACATTAATTGAACCCTCCAAACGTCTCGGCCAAAGTGAGGGATTACAAGTTAGACTGCCGTATTCTCAAAAGCTTTTCGGGATTCCTGATAATGTCTATCTGCTTGGTACTATGAATACGGCCGACCGTTCCATTGCTATGTTGGATACTGCCCTTCGCCGCCGGTTTAGTTTCACGGAAATGATGCCAGACAGTGGCGTTCTGGATGGTGTAGAGGTCGAGGGCATTTCCATCAGCGGTTTGATTACGACGCTAAATCGCCGGATCGAGGTTCTGTTTGACCGGGAGCATACGCTGGGACACGCTTTCTTTACCCCTCTGCGTCAGTCCCGCTCCATTCAGACCCTGGGCGAAATCTTCCGGGATAAGGTCGTTCCACTTCTGCAGGAGTACTTCTATGACGACTATGAGAAGATCTGTCTGGTGCTGGGAGATAAAAAGCGTCCAGAACATCAGCGATTTTTCAAGGTTGAAACAGCCGATCTTCAGAGCTTGTTCGGTACAGATCTTGAATTTGAGGTAAACCCCACATACCACATCAATCCGGCCGCTTTCTTTGATGTCGAAGTGTATCGGAATCTCTGACTGGCGTATTCCATTGGGAGGTGAACTCCATTGAAACAATATACCATTCGGGAATATATGGGGTTTACCCGCAATGGACCGCCGCGGGCAGGCATGATCTATTTGCCAGAACACGCTTTCGATCAGCTGGAGCAGTTTATTTTATCCAATCGGGACACAAATTCCGGTGCTGAACCGCTGGAGTTGATGAGCCTGAGCGCAAGGCCCGGTTTGGGTAAGGTAATTACTGCGAAAAATTATGTGGGTGTCGTTACCACCAGAGACGGAACAGAGATTGAAATTCTGCCCAAACTGACGCTGGCAAAGGACAACAGTGACCAAGCTGTCCGAAAGGTGTTTCTCACCATGCTGCGAACGGTCCAGGAGGCTCCGTTCAAGACATTTCGCACCGCCCACCTGAATACTTCCCGTATGCGCTTGCTGGATCTGTTTGTGCGCATGTTTTTGGACGAGACCCATCGGCTAATTCAACGCGGTTTAAAATCGGATTATACGGTAAAACAGGACAACGAAACTTGTGTCCATGGAAAAATCGTATTCTCGGAGCATATCCGAAAGAATCTGCTGCACCGGGAACGAATCTTCGTGGAGTACGATGTATTCAGCGTGGATTGCCCGGAAAACCGCCTGGTCAAGTCCACGGCGCTCTACTTGCAGCGGCACACCACGGATTTACAAAACCGCAAGGATCTGCGGATCGTGTTATCCGTCATGGAGCAAGTTCCTGTTTCCAAAAATGTGGAGCAGGATTTTCAGAGATGTGGGCAATCCCGCTCCATGGAAGACTACCAGCGACTTCTGGAGCTGTGCCGGGTATTTTTGCAAGGAAAGAGTTTTACCGCCTTTTCCGGCGGGCAGGCCGCCCTGGCTCTCCTCTTCCCCATGGAGCGGATTTTTGAGAGCTATGTGGCAGCAGTTCTGCGTCGGCATTTGGATTCCAAGCAGTATCGTGTTCATGTGCAGGCAAAAGGTAAATATCTCTTTGAACTGCCCCAAAAACAGTTTGCCCTGCGGCCGGACTTGGTGATTGAAGATTTGAACAGCGGGGAAAAGACTGTATTGGACACCAAGTGGAAACTTCTGTCCCCTCAGTGGCACAATTACGGAATCTCACAGACTGATATGTACCAGATGTACGCATACCAGAAGGAATATCAGGCGAAACAGACGGTGCTGCTTTATCCGGATTGTGAGGCAATGGCAGATCAGAAAATTCCTCTCTGCTATTCTTCTTCCAGCGGGAGCCTGGTCAGGGTGCAGACCTTGCATTTGGATTCTCCGATTGCTATGGTTGAAGCAGTGAGAGAGTTACTGGATGTAGCGTCCCAGCCTTCAAAATAGCAATATACGGCCATCAAGAAGAGAGTACAGCAAAACGGCGGAAGGAGGTCTGCGATGGACAGCAAAAAATATATGCTCCTGATCAACGGGCAGGACAAGACTGACTCCGTCGCCAGTTTCCGTTTCCAGGACGGTATGTGCGAGGTGGTCTATACCACTTCCCCTAAAACTTATCGCTACCGTGCCGAAAAAGTGCAGCTCCTAAAAGTACAGAGCCGAATTGATCCCACGCAGTTTATCATTACCGTGGACGGAAACCCTCTTTCGCAGGTTGATGAGATTTTGGATTTTGGCCCCTTTTACCGTTTCCTCCGAACTGGGAAAACGGCTCTTACATACCCCAAAAGCCAAGTGGAACTCCAGAAAAACTGCCTCACAAACCAGAAACAGGTGGGCATTTTTGAGTACTTCAAAGAAACGGCAGCGGCGGTCAGTCTGGTGGCTGAAGGCGGTCTCAATATCCTGAGTGCCCAGTACGAGCGAATCAAAAGTGTCAGCGATGCAACTGTACTGTCCTGCTACCTGGACTCTTCCAAGAAGCCAGCGGTGCGGGCGCTCCCTGCGGCTGTCATCTACCCCTTTGGACTGAATCAGAGTCAGAAAACAGCAGTGGAGAACGCCCTTTCCTCCCAGGTCAGCATCATCCAGGGGCCTCCCGGCACCGGAAAGACACAGACCATTCTGAATATTATCTCCAATGCGGTTCGGAATGGACAGACGGTAGCTGTTGTCTCCAATAACAACTCCGCCACTTTGAATGTGGCGGAAAAACTGGAAAAGAAAGGCCTCTCTTTTCTGACCGCTTTTCTGGGAAGTCGAGCCAATAAGGAGCATTTCCTGGAGACACAGATCGGTCAATACCCCGATATGTCGGCTTGGGTTCTGGAGCCGGAGGAGAAGTCACAACTGGACCAGGAGGTGACGAGTCTCTCCAAAGAACTCAGCGAGATGCTCAACGGAAAGAATCGCATTGCCGCCATTGAGCAGGAGTTGCTCCAACTGACGCCAGAGCAGCACTATTTCGGAGAGTATTACAGCACCTATGCCCAGGCACCAAAGGATGAGGTGAAAGGGCTCTCCTCTCAAAAGATTTTGTCCCTCTGGTTAGAGTACGAACAGCATGCCCAGCAGGAGAGTAAATTAGGCCTGCTCCAAAAGATATCCATCCTGTTTCGCTTCAATCGCAGTGCGCTGAAAGTATTTCTCCAGGCGCCAGAACTGGTAATCCCGTATCTACAGCGGCAGTTCTATGTGGTGCGTCGGCAAGAGTTGACAGAAGAGCGGGTTCAGCTGGAGAAGAAGTTAGAGCAGTATGCCTTTGACGAAAAGATGGCGGAGTTGACGGAAAAGTCCCTGCGGTTATTCCGGGCCGAGCTAAGCGAAAAGTTCCATTGGCAAGAGCCTCGCCAGTGCTTTGAGATGCGGGACTTCCGTGGAAAGTCCAAAGAGTTCAATCAAGAATATCCGGTAATTCTGAGCACAACCTACTCCATCAAAGGCACTCTAAACTTTGAACATACCTACGATTATCTCATCGTGGACGAGGCATCCCAAGTGGATTTGGCCACTGGCGTACTTGCCTTCGCCAGTGCCAAAAATATTGTCATTGTGGGAGATCTCCAGCAGCTCCCCAATGTGCTGGACAAGCAGAACATTCAGAAAAGTGAGGGAATCTGGGGACGGTATTCTCTCCCGGAGACTTATCATTTCACCGCCCACAGTTTGCTCTCCTCTGCGATTGCCACATGGCCGGAGGCTCCTACCGTTCTTCTGAGGGAACACTATCGCTGCCATCCCAAGATTATCAATTTCTGCAATCAGAAATTCTATGGTGGGAAGCTCATCGTCATGACAGAGGACCATGAAGAGCCGGATGTCCTGACCATGTACCGGACAGCACCCGGCAACCACGCCCGTGGCCATCTAAACCAGAGACAAATTGATGTAATTCGGCAAGAGATCCTTCCCAGCTTGGAGAGACAGGGGTATGGGAGCATTGGCATCATTACGCCGTACCGGGATCAGGTGGCGGCAATCCAAACGCAGCTGGGCAAGGAATTGGAAGTGGCTACCGTCCATAAATTCCAAGGCCGTGAGAAAGACGCCATCGTTTTGACCTCTGTGGACAATGTCATTACAGACTTTGTGGATGATCCCCGGATGCTAAATGTGGCGGTATCCAGGGCGGTGAAATCCTTGACCGTCATTACCTCGCAGGACCCGCAGAACGACCGAACCAACTACGGCGATCTGGCTCGCTATATCGAATACAACAACTGCGTGGTGATTGAGAGCACGGTGTACTCTGTTTTTGATCTGCTCTATCAGGGGTATGCCGAGCAGCGGAGGGACTTTCTGAAAAAGCATGGGCGGGTTTCAGAATACGACTCGGAAAATCTTGCCTATGCTGTGATCCAAAATATCCTTCAAAAAGCAGAGTTTTCTTTTGTGGACTGCGCAGCCCATGTGTCCCTGGTCAACTTGGTGAAAGACTATTCCGTGTTGACGGAGGAAGAAACAGCATATGCCCGGAATCCCCTGACTCATGTAGATTTTCTTTTGTTCCGTCGTATGGATAAATCTCCTTTGCTTGCAGTAGAGGTGGATGGTGCCGCCTTCCATGCTGCGGGGAGTGTCCAAGCAAACAGAGATGAAAAGAAAAACCGGATTTTTGGACAGTGTGGGATTCCGCTGCTTCGGCTTCGGACAGATGGAAGCAGAGAGGAGGCGCGCATAGAACAGGCACTTCGGTCAGCAGTTTCTAACAGCTGACAAAACTGAGCTATTACCAAGAGAAGAGGAAACATAAGATGAATGTCATCTGCTTTGGCGATTCCAACACCTATGGCTATGACCCTCGAGGTTATTTCGGCGGACGATATGACGCGGATTGCCGGTGGGTGGACATCCTGGCTTCGGAGACCGGATGGACAATCTCCAACATGGGACAGAATGGCCGGGAAATCCCGTCTGCCGCTCCCACCCTGCCTGCCGACACGGATCTGCTGATCGTCATGCTGGGTACCAACGACCTGCTCCAGGGCTGCAGCCCGGAGCAGGCGGCTGAGAGATTGGGGCGATTTTTCGCTGCTGTCTCGTTAGACCGAAGCAAGGTCCTGCTAATCGCTCCGCCGCCGATGACTCTGGGAGCATGGGTGCCCAGCCAGCAACTCATTGATGACTCCCATACCTTTGCCAAGTGCTGTCAGGCCCTGGCGGAGCAACTGGGTATTCGCTTTGCCAACGCTGGAAACTGGGGTATCTCCCTGGCCTATGACGGCGTACACTTCACAGAGCAGGGCCACAAAGCCTTTGCCGCCGGACTTCTGGAGAAACTAAAATGAAACGAATTTTACCTCTGCTGTTTTGCTTACTACTGCTGACCGGTTGCGGTGGGAATGACACAAAAGGCGCCTATGAGCAGATCACCCAGGAAACAGCCAAAGAGATGATGGACACCTGGGAGGTCATCATCTTGGATGTGCGAGAGCAGGACGAATATGACAGCGGTCACATTCCCGGTGCCGTGCTGCTGCCAGTTGGTAGCATTGATGAGGATACTGCTGCCGAGGTGATTCCCGAGAAGGACTCCACGGTGCTGGTCTACTGCCGCAGCGGAAACCGCAGCAAGACCGCCTCCTCTACGCTGGCAGACCTGGGCTATACTAACATCTACGAATTCGGCGGTATTAACACCTGGCCCTATGAGACAGAGCCATAAGTGCAACGGAAACCCGTAAGCAGCACAAAATCTACATCGCCTACACAAAGAATAAGGGACCGACTTGACGAAAGTCGGCCCCTTATTCTTTTTCTTGTCCGTGGTTCAGGAGTTCTTCAGCCACTCCACATATTCCTCCAGGGTGATGACATCGCGGTCACATTTCTTTTTCATCTCTCTGGCCTGCTCACTCCAGGCATAAAAATCCGTATCGGAAATGCGACCGGCTTTGATCCAGGCAAACCGTTTCTTATACTCCTTGCGGTAGGCCTTGAATACCGGATCTTCAGACTGCTTCTTGGTCCACTGCTGGAAGGCGCCAGCCTCACGGCAGGTCTGCTGTCCTCTGGGCACCGGACGCTCACAGTACTCCGCGCTGACCCGTCCGGTCTGGGGGAAGTAGCGGCCGCAGTTCTTGCAGCGCCGCACCGTAATGCCCCTCTCCACACAACTGCGCAGAGAATAGTCGATCATGTCCGGAATGCTGGCGGAGTACAAAACCGGCGAACACCGCCCCGGTTCCACCGGCTCAAAGCTAAGCGGAATGGGGCGGAATCGAAACAGGCTGGGATCCCTCGGACTATCGTGAAGATAATTCTTAGCTGCCTGCTGCTGTGGGTCGCGCCCTGCGCTGTCCACATCCAGAACTAAATCAAAGAATCGCTGCACCTGCTTCTGATAGAGGAGAAGCTGCTCCGGGAGATCCCGCAGTTCCGCTAACATCTGCTCATCCTCCGCGCTGCCCCAGTCACCATAGATCCCCATTCTGGAGAAACGGTCATACCAACGCACATACAGAAGTTCCAGATAGATATGCCGACTTTTCAGCTGGCCCAGTTCCACCATGGCCTCTGTGCCGGCATCCCGGTCAAACTCTGCAATCAGCCGACTCCAACGATCTGCGATCCGCTGGAGAATGGGTGTCAGTTCCCCACAATCCATCTCCAGAAAGGTGAGCAGGCTCTCCAGAAATGGAAACTGCCGATCAACGGACGGTACTCCCTGTATGCCAGAGGCGTCACACTGAAAAAGCTCCCGCTTTTCGGAGAAATACATTTTCACGTACCACATAGTCGGCTCCTCAAAATAGACTAATACTAAATTATAGTTTTGATAGACTTGACAAATGTATTTTGGTGTGTTAAGATACTCCCACAACGATGGCTGTCTAATTAAAGTTATTATCAGTCTAACACCAGGAAGACAATTTGTCAATGAAAACTTTCATTGTCCTCCTGGTACTGCACCTTGAAAACAGAATACCCATCACCATAGATGATACTCCCCGGAGAAGTATTGCCATGACGCTGTTGTGGGCGAAGCAGCCGAGCGTACCAAGGGGAAGCAAACGCCGTGTGTGTCAAACAAGGCCGCAGGGCAGGAACGGGTATGGTGATGGCCAGACACATGCAAGAGACAGTCACCATAAAAAAAGACCGCTGAACTGCTGCAACAGTTCAACGGTCCGCTGCGTTTCGGAAAACACAGCCCAATCTGTGTTCAGTTTATCAGAGAGACCTCCGAAACGCAAGAACAATTTTTCTCTGTATTCGAAAATGATCGGAGGTATTGAAATGAAGATGTCAGTCTGTAAAAGCTACGGCGACCTGCCGCTGTTTCTCAATGCAAAACTGGTGGCACAGGTGCTGGGCGTGTCCATCTCCACCGCCTACGAGGTAATGCACGAACCCGGTTTCCCGACACTCCGTGTGGGCAGCCGCATGGTGGTACCGAAAGAAAAGTTCATTCGGTGGGTGGAAGAACAGTCCGGAGGTGCGAAATGAGAAAGCAGAGCTGGACCAAGCGGGATCCCATCAAAAACTATTTCCCACTGCCCAACGAGATCTACGATCTGGGGCTGTCCCGCGGCGCAATCTCGGTGTACAGTTTCCTGCTCCGCCGGGAGGATCGCAAGACCTATCAGTGCCTGCTCAGCTACCGGGAGATCGGCGAGGGCGTGGGCATGTGCGTGACCACGGTACGCAAGTATGTGGCGGAACTGGAGGAGCGGTCGCTCATCCGCACCGAGCGCACGACCGTTACCACCAAAGATGGTCGCAAGCGCAACGGCCGTCTGCTCTATCATATCCTGCCTATCCAGTTGGCCATCGATCAGTACTATGAGCGGCAGATGGATATGGCCGACCTGGCACTGGAACAGCACAAGGCAAAGCAGCGCCTGGCCGCGCTGGAGAGAAAGGAGTGTGCATCCGGATGCTGATGCAGGAACTGGGCCGTATCATACAAGAAGATCCCAATCTGTGCGCCATGGCTATGGTGGACAAGCGAAAGTACATCACCAGCAAGTGGAACGCCAGTCATAGTGAGCCCATCGACGAAGATGCTGTGGCACTGTTCCTCTGCGATGAGAACCGCGGCAGCCTCACGGATGAGCAGAGAGCATTTGCGAAAGAGCGCTGTGCAGAATTTGAATTCTGCAATCAAATTACTGTGTACCGACTGCTTCAATGCGGCGAGATGATGCGCCAGCATCTGGTGTCCGGCCCAGCGGAATACTTCCGGATTTTCCAGCCTCAGTGCGCTATCCCCTGCGGCAGAGGAATCCCCCTTTGCAGCGGCCTGTGAGGCGCTGTGTGCCCTCCTTCGGGGCAGGGCAAGCCCCTGCCCCACCTGTGGCTTTCAATGCGGATTTGGCCCGATTTTGGGCAAGGCTTCGGGACGGGGGCCACGGGGGACGAGGAGCAGGAGAAAGCCCTGGCGCTTTTGTGCGCCCGGGCAGTCACAACGACCCGCAGTGCGGGCGGTTTCGGGTATTTGGAGTTGGCGCTGTTTCGGCCAGCAGGCTTTGGGATTGGCGCTGTTCTTGTAAAAAAGCGCCTGAATCCCCGCCGTTGCGGGATTTCAGGCGGCGCTGATGAGAAAAGGAGGCGATTTTGGAGATGAAAGAGGTAAAGAAGAAACACTCGGTGTGGCTGAGCGAATCGGCCTGGGCCGATGTGGAACATCACTACCAGGCGGACAACTGCTCCACCAAAAATGAGTACATCGAAAAGGCGATCCAGTTCTATTCCGGCTACCTGGACACGGAACACGCGGAGGAGTATCTGCCTCGTGTCCTCTCAGATGTGCTGGAGGGAAAGCTGGGTGCCTTCGGAAAACGCATGGGGCATCTGCTCTTCAAACAGGCAGTGGACCAGGATGTGATGGCGAATCTGCTTGCCAGCGATATCAATGTCGGCCTGGATACACTGCAAAAACTTCGGGTGCGCTGCGTGAAAAATGTGAAAGAGACCAACGGGGAAATTGATTTCCAGGATGCGTTCCGGTTTCAGAAGAGGATTGAAGAATGAAGGGTCTCATTCAAAAGTCCGGCTACATTAAGCCGGGAAGCGGCGGCGGACACTACGCCGAGTACATCGCCACCCGAGATGGCGTGGAACTGATGGAACCCACGGCAGGCGGTGGTTACTTGGAGTACATTGCGGAGCGTCCCCGCTCTCACGGTTTGTTCTCTGCGGACGGTGCTGCTGATCTGGAGCAAACCATGGAGGAGATCAACGCACACGCCGGTCCGGTGTGGACCTTCACCTACTCCCTGAAACGGGAGGATGCCGCACGGCTGGGCTACGAAAACGGAGAGAGTTGGCGCAGATTATTGCTGGCCCATCAGGCAGAACTGGCGACAGCGATGAAAATTCCGCCCGGCAACTTTCGGTGGTGCGCTGCCTTCCACGATGAAAAGCACCACCCACACATCCACATGATGGCCTGGTCTGCCGAACCTACGCAGGGTTATCTGACTGAGAAAGGTATTGAGCAGATGCGCTCCCAGCTGTCCAACGATATCTTCCAGGACGAACTGCTGTCTCTTTATCAGGAGAAGGATCTGTCCTATCAGCAGGTACGGGACGCGGCTATGGAAGCTATGGGCCGTCTCATCCGGGAGATGAAGTCTGGACTCTGCGACAGTCCTATCATCGCCAGTCAGATGGAAACGCTGGCCGAAATGTTATCTGAAGTCAAGGGCAAGAAGGTATACGGCTATCTGAAAAAGCCAGTCAAGGCCCAGGTGGACGCCGTCGTGGATGAGCTGGCCAAGCTCCCAGAGGTGGCGGAGTGCTATGAACAATGGAACCGAATGCGGGATGAACTGGAGCGGTACTACAAAGACACGCCAAGAGAACACAAACCATTGTCACAGCAACAAGAATTCAAGGCCATCAAGAACATGGTCATACGGGAGGCAGAGGAACTGCGCTTGGGTACCTTCACATTCGAAGATACGACCATGAAAGATGAAGTGGATGAGGATCAGGAGGAGGTGTACTACGCTTGGAACTCCCGCTGGCAGATGGCAGAGGCCTACCAGAACGCGAAAGAAATCCTCTCGGTATATGAAAATACAGAGGAAGAAAAAGCGGAACAGGTGCAAGTCCTGGAGCAACTCTGGGACGCCGGCTTCACCGTGGCAGCTCACTTGCTGGGCAAGTGTTTGCGGGATGGCATGGGTGTGCTGCCGGATGACGAACAGGCGGAGCTGTGGTTTCGCCGTGCCGCTCAGGCCGGTCATGACTTCTCACAGTACGCTCTTGGTAAACTGCTGCAAAGCCAAAAGCGGATGGAGGAAGCGGTGTCCTGGTATGAGAAAGCGGTGGCGCAGGGCAATTCCTACGCCGCCTACCGGCTGGGGAAACTGTATCTGGAGGGAAAGGATGTCCCAAAGAATACGGTCAAGGCGGTGGAGTATCTAAGAACTTCTGCGGAACAAGGTAACGAATATGCTCAGTATGCCCTTGGTAAGTTGTACCTCACCAGCGAGGATGTGAGCCAGGACAGAGAACAGGCATACAGCTGGTTCTGGGAATCCGCATCACAAGGAAATGAGTATGCCCAGTTCTTCCTGGATCACTTCAATGACAACCGCAGCCCCAATGTGCTCCTCTCTGCCACCAAGCTGCTCCACCACATGGGCCGGATCTTTCAGGACAACTCCATTCCGCCCTGCCCGCCGGGCAGCCACAGAGCGGATCGCAAACTGCGCCAGAAGATCCGTCAGAAGAAGATCGCCATGGGCCACAAGCCGGATGACTATGAGGAGGAGCAGAACATGGGCGGCATGACCATGGGCGGGATGTAGGCGTATTAAAATTTGACATGCAAAAACAAAGATAAAAACCTCTCCACACCCCAGAAATCTTTCTGAAAAAGTTTCAAATAAGGGGTGGATATTGGGAAACAGTTCGGGTATTGTGTGTTGCTGATAGGAGGCGACGCGCAATGAACGACTACATGAGAGCACTGCACCAGAGGTTCTTCCGGGAACCAGATGTGTCAGAGTTGGAAGAAGACATCGAGAACACCCGCCAGGAAGTGCGGGACTGCCTGGATAAGATGCAGCGTCGCAGGCTCATGCATCTGGTGGACAGTCAGAATCTGTTGAAAGAAGAAATCTCTCTGGCCAGTTTCACCGCCGGGTTCAAACTGGCTTGGGGACTGAGCAAAGAGCTGGAGGCAGACGGTCTGTACTCCTTCGACGAGGAGGAAACAGAGCGCGTCTGCCGCAGAATGGAACAGGAGGAGGGATTAAGATGACAAATCAACTTCCCATTCAGCGGTGCCAGTACTGTGGGTGCGAGGACATCGGTCTTGGCTGGCAGCACGGCGAAGCGCTGGTCACATTCAAAAAACACGGAATGCTGGGCAACCGGCTGCGGTATCTGATCTGCCGCCGCTGCGGCGCTGTGCTCTACCAGTATGTGGCGGAGCCTTACAAGTATCCTCCTGTGAAATAGGCTACACAGTAACCGCACAACAAATGAAACGGAACGATTGGAGGTGAAACAACTTGGCAAAGAGACGACCATCAGGAGATGGCATGGTACGCAAACGGGAAGACGGGCGTTGGGAAGGCCGCATCGTAGTGGGCCACAAGGAAAACGGTGAGCCCATCTTCCGATATGTGCTGGCCAAAACTCAGAAAGAGTTGCTGGCTAAGCTTCACCGTGACATGGATATCTATCAGGACGCACAGCTCACAGGGGACAGCCGCATGACTCTGGGCGAGTGGCTGGATCGCTGGATGGAGGAGTACGGTGCCGTCACCCTGCGGCCCAACACTCTGCGTAGCTACGAGCAGTACATCCGGTGCTATGTGAAGCCGTATCTCGGCGGCAAGATCGTCTCCCGGGTCACACGGCTGGACATTCAAAAGCTGTACCGGAAGCTGAAGAAAGAGGGCCGCGTCCACGACCACCCGGAGTACGGGCACGAACTGTCGGACAGCATGGTACTCCGCATCCACGCCATGCTCCACCGCTGCCTCAAAGATGCGGAGCGGGATCACATCGTCCCCTATAACCCAACGGACGGCGTCAAGCTGCCCAAGAGCAACTACAAACCGAAGCAGGTTCTCGACCGAGAGCAGATGGACGCCTTCCTGGCGGCAGTGGACAAGAACGAAATCTGGCGGGACTTCTTCTACACGGAGTTGACCACTGGCCTGCGTCGAGGTGAGATCTGCGGTCTCATGTGGAGGGACTTCGACGAGAACGCCGGGACGCTGAAAATCCTCCGCTCGGTGAATGTACCTAAGCGGGGTGAAATGGAGATCGGCGAGACCAAGACTGAGCGGGGCAGACGCACCATCCGTCTGCCCCCCAGTACTGTCCAGCGATTAAAGGAGAGGAAAAAACACGCAGTCAGTCAATGGATCTTCCCGGAACCGCTGGCTCCAGAGAAGCCGGTGCGCCCCAGCGCTGCCTACTACTGGATGAAGGTACTGCTGAAAGAGGCGGGACTGCCTCACATCAGGTTCCATGATTTACGCCACACCTTCGCCACTCACGCCCTGGCCAGTGGTGTGGATGCCAAGACTCTCTCCGGCATCCTGGGACACACCAATGCATCGTTCACGCTTGATACCTATACCCATGTGACGCCGGACATGCAGAGAGCCGCCAGCGATGTAGTTGGCGGCTTTCTGAAAAATCTATTGGGAGAGGAGTTGAACCCATGGCAAGGAAACGAAAAAGCGGAACGGGCACCATAAGGCAGCGTAAAGATGGCCGCTGGGAAGGCCGGGCTGTGGTGGGCTATGACGACAAGGGCCTGCCCAAAACGAAAAATGTGCTGGCCAAGACCAAGCACGAGTGCCAGGAAAAGCTGACCAAGCTGATGGAGACAGTGGGCAGCGCCAAGTCCGAAAAGATCTGCGCCGATATGCCCTTCGGGGAGTGGATGGACTTCTGGTATCAGACCTACATCAAGTCCGGTCTCCGTCCCGCCACGCAGAACACTTATGAGAGTACCATCTATCAGCATATCATCCCCCAGCTGGGCAAGATTCCGCTGTGCCAGTTGACCCAGAAGGACCTCCAGCAATTCTACGCTCACCTGAAAAAGGAGGGACGGCTCGTCCGCACAGAACAATTTGGGAAGGGCCTGTCCGATCGGATGGTGCGAATGTGTCACGCCAAATGTCGGGCAGCGCTGGATCAGGCGGTGCAAGAGAACCTGATCCGGACCAATCCTGCGGTAGGTTGTAAGCTACCGCCCAAGCGGAGCCCGGAGATGCAGGTGCTGTCACGCCAGGAACTCCAGCGATTTCTCATTCAGGCCAAGGCCGATGGCTACTTTGAACTGTTCCTGCTGGACTTATCCACTGGCCTTCGCCGGGGCGAACTGCTGGCCCTCCAATGGTCCGACCTGGATCTGGATACCGGAACGCTGTCCGTGACCAAACAGGTCTATGAGGTAAATGGAAAGATGCAGTTGAGTGTCCCAAAGACAAAAGCCTCTATCCGCAAGTTGGTGTTGCCGCCCGCTGTGGTGGAGGTGTTCCGGGAATACCGAAAGGCAGCAAAGTCCCGGTGGCTGTTCCCCTCTCCGAAGAATTTGGATATGCCGCTGACACCTGGTTCCATGCTCCGTCGGCTCCATATCATTCTGGAGCGGGCCGGGTGCAAGCAAATCAGATTTCACGATCTGCGTCATACCTTTGCCACCATGGCGCTGGAGAACGGCATGGACATCAAGACACTCTCTGCCATGCTGGGCCATGTGTCGGCTGCGACAACGCTGGATATCTATACCCACATTACCAGCGACATGTTGAGTGAAGCTGCTGCCAAGATCGACCGTGGCCTGGGCAATGAAGTGGCAGAGGACTCTGCTAAGGAAAATCCGCTCACTGACTTCCAGCCGGTCATGCGGCGCACCCGAAAGCCTGGAACCGGCTGCATTACTGAGATTAACGACCACCTCTTTGAGGGTCGCTACTCGCCCACCTGGCCGGACGGCACGAAGCACTCCAAATGTGTCTACGCCCATACCCGTGAGGAATGTGAGGAGAAACTGAAAGTGCTCATCCAGCAATTGAACGCCGAGCGGAAGGCAATCCTGGATCGGCTGCGAGGGATCCCATCGCCTGAGAAACTTACCAAGAAGCAGCGGCAGATCTGGGAGTATATGAAAATTTACCCTGACGAGACGAATTACAGCACAATCGCCAAGGGGGCTAAGGTGACTCGGCACACAGTGGCCAAGCACTTTGAGATGATCCAAAAGATGCTGGGCATCCAGAAAACCGCTCCCCATCCTCTGCTCGATTGCCAGACCGTCCCGCTTATGGTATGATGACCCTATCAAGTGAGGAGGTGTCGTCATGCCCCTGCATATCGTTCGAAATGATATTACTACCATGAAGGTGGACGCCATCGTCAACGCTGCCAAGGAGAGTCTGCTGGGCGGCGGAGGTGTAGACGGCGCCATCCACCGTGCCGCCGGACTGGAGCTGCTGGCCGAGTGCCGCACCCTGGGAGGCTGCAAGACCGGACAGGCCAAGATCACGAAGGGCTACCGCTTACCGGCAAAGTTTGTTATTCACACCGTCGGTCCCATCTGGCAGGGCGGTAGCCACAGTGAACGTGAACTGTTGGTCTCTGCCTACCGCTCCTCTCTGGAAGTGGCCCTGGCCCATCAGTGTGAAACGGTGGCGTTCCCCCTGATCTCCTCCGGGGTGTATGGCTACCCTAAGGATCAGGCCCTGAAGGTTGCGGTGGATACCATCGGGGATTTCCTTCTGGCCCACGACATGACGGTGTATCTGGTCATCTTCGACCGGACCGCCTATACCATCAGTGGGAAGCTCTTTTCTGACATTGCCGCCTACATTGATGACCGCTATGTGGATGCCCACACCGACAGCCGGGAGACCCAACGCCGCCGGATGGCTATGGCCTCCATGCCCATAGAGGAATCGGAGTGCATGCCTGCCCCCTGTGCTATGGCGCCCTTCGGTCTGGACGAGGCCCTCAGCAAACTGGATGAAAGTTTTTCTCAGATGCTGTTGCGGAAGATCGACGAATGTGGCATGACTGACGCCCAGTGTTACAAAAAGGCTAATATTGACCGTAAGCTGTTCTCCAAGATCCGCTCAGATGTCCACTACAAGCCCTCCAAGCCCACCGCCATGGCCTTTGCCATTGCCTTGGAACTGCCGCTGGAGGAAGCTCGGGAGATGCTGGGGAAAGCGGGCTTTGCCTTTTCTCACGCCAGCAAGTTCGATATTATCGTGGAGTATTTCATCGCCCACCGGAACTACAACATCTTCGAAATCAACGAGGCGCTGTTCGCCTTTGACCAGAGCCTGCTGGGAGGATGACCGCATGCAGGATAACTATGTTGGAGATATTGGAGATTACGGAAAGTACGGCCTTTTGCGGAATGTGACCGCTACTGGTCTTCGACTGGCAGTCAACTGGTATCGGGTGATTCCCACTCGTCCGGGTAAGCAAGAGGATGGGAAATACACTTCGTACCTGGACAAGCCGGAAATATACAGACATTATGATCCTGAACTGTTCGACTGTTTAGCCGATATTGTACACCGGCAAAAGCGCAGTATCGAAGAAATGGAAGCAAGTGGTGTGCTTACAGCAGCCTTTTTCTCAGATGCCTTGGTTCCAGCGAACCGTTCACATTGGCATCAAGCGGCCCTGGCCAGTACTATTGGTACAGACATTGTTTTCCTTGATCCCGATAATGGCCTGGAGACCGCAAAGATGCATGAACGCAGGTCAGCTAAGGAAAAGCATACCACCTGGCAGGAGGTCAAGGACTACTATGACCGAGGGCAAAGCGTGATTCTCTATCAGCACCGTCCGCAGATGACCAAAAAGGAAATGTGCATTCAAAGCGTGCTGGGCTTTCAGAACTCCTTCCTGCATGCTGACCACACCTTGCTTTTGGAATATCCTCGCTACACAAATCGCTATTATTTTATATTTGCACATCAGACGCAGTTTTCTGCCTTAGAGCATATACATCATAAGGTCGCTCAGACCTGGAAGGGCCTGTGCAATCCAGTGGATCTCCTTTAACCCTGCACAGAAGAACTCCCGTTGATGAAAGACCGGGTTGTACCACAGGAGGACAACAGATATGAACAAGCAGGAGATTTACGCCCTCCTCAGCGCCAGAAACATCTGGCATGAGGTGACGGAGCATAAAGCCGTTTTCAACATGGCGGAGGTGGCGGAGATCCACCTGCCCTACCCGGAGGCCAACGCCAAGAACCTCTTCATTCGGGATGACAAAAAGCGTAATTACTATCTCATTACGGTCAAGGGGAACAAGCGAGTCGACCTGAAAGCCTTCCGGCAGCAGAACGACACCCGGCCGCTTACCTTTGCCTCGGATCAGGATCTGATGGATATGCTTGGCCTGATCCCCGGCGCGGTGACACCTCTGGGCCTGCTCAATGACCGGGAACACAAGGTAACCTTCTGGCTGGATAAGTCCTTTCTGGAGAGCTCCGGCCTGATCGGTGTACACCCCAATGACAATACCGCCACCGTATGGCTCAAAACCCAGGACCTGCTCCGGCTCCTGGAGGAGAACGGCACGCAGATCACCCTGTTTGAAGCATAGCAATTTGTCGCCCGCCGGGCGACCTATCCAAATCAAAATTCCCCTATACTGTGCTTGTAAATCAAACAACACAGCATAGGGGGATTTTTTATGAAGAAGAATTTGACGGAACTGGTGTTCATTCTGGACCGCAGCGGCTCCATGCAGGGACTGGAGGGCGACACCATTGGCGGCTTCAACGCCATGATCGAAAAGCAGAAGAAGGAGCCGGGCGAGGCCTTTGTCTCCACTGTTCTCTTCGATGACCGGGCCGAGGTGCTCCACGACCGGGTGAAGTTGGGCGAGGTTCACCCTATCACCGAAAAAGAGTACTATGTCCGGGGCTGCACCGCCCTGCTGGACGCCATCGGCGGAGCCATCCACCACATTGGGAACATCCATAAGTACGCCCGGCCTGAGGATGTGCCGGAGCATACCCTTTTTGTCATCACCACCGACGGCATGGAGAACGCCAGCCGCCGCTATTCAGCCCGGCGGGTGAAGGAGATGATCCAGCGTCAGAAGGAAAAGTATGGCTGGGAGTTTCTCTTCCTGGGGGCCAACATCGACGCCGTGGAGACGGCGGGCCATCTGGGCATCGCACCCGACCGGGCAGTGAACTACCACTGCGACAGCGAGGGTACCCGCCTCAACTACGAGGTGGTGGGCCAGGCGGTGGCCGCCGTCCGGTGCAGCGCACCCCTGGACGAACACTGGAAAGACGCTATTGAGGAGGACTTCCGCAAGCGGCAGAAGACGGGGCGGCGGTGAGCCGTCAAAACAGATGAGGGACGGAGTCTGTACCTCCGTCCCTCATCTATGCTTGGAATAAAATCCAGTCTTTATTTCAGCTTAGCGCCGTCCTTGAAAGCGTTGCCCACCTTCTCGCCCAGCACCCGGTATGCGTTGTGGATGGGATCAAAGGTAATGGGCCGCAGCTTGTCCGGGTCGATCTTCCCGTCCTCGTCCAGCACGGACTCGTCGGCGCTCACATTGACGATTTCGCCCACCAGGCGACAGCTCTCCGGATCGTAGCTCACCAGGCGGCACTCCACCGCCATGGGCAGCTCGTCGATGAGGGGCGCATCCACAAATTCCGATTTGGTGGTGTGCCATCCGGCCTTTACCACCTTGTCCGTCACCTTGTTGCCGGACTCAATGCCCACATAGTCGCAGGCTACCATCTGATCCGCCGTGGCCATGCTGACGGTAAAGGCCTTGCGGGCCAAAATGTTGGCGGTGGTTTTATGGCCTTCGCTGATGCACATACTCAGCTCCTTGTCCTCGCTGATGCCGCCCCAGGCTGCGTTCATGGCGTTGGGGGTGCCGTTTTCATCGTAAGCCGCCAGGATAAAGACCGGCTGGGGATAAGTCCAGGGCTTGGCTCCAAAATTCTTGCGCATAGCAATGCCTCCTTATATGCACATGTATGTGCTATCATTATACTACGGATTTGGGCTTTGGAATATGGAAATTAGCTACCGGAAAAGAACCTTCCAATTTTAAAGTTCCCCTTGACTTTGACGCTCCGTCAACTGATACAGTATCCGTAAGGAGGGATGTTTATGGAGTATTCCATTCAGGAACTGTCGCGCCTGTCCGGGGTGACCACCCGCACCCTGCGCTGGTACGACCAGATCGGCCTGCTGAAACCCAGCCGGGTGGCGGAGAGCGGCTACCGCTACTATGGCCGGGCGGAGGTGGACCGGCTACAGGACATTCTCTATTACCGGGCTCTCGGGGTGGAGTTGGCTCGGATCAAGGAATGTCTGGACGATCCCTCCTTTGACCGTCTGGCTGCCCTGCGAAACCACCTGACCGCACTGGAGGCAGAGCAGGAGCGGCTGGAACAGCTCATCCGATCGGTGAAAGACACCATCGGAGCGGAAGAAAGGAACGAGATCATGAGCGACGAGCAGAAATTTGAGGCGTTCAAGCAGCGGGCTATAGCCCATAATGAGAAAGTTTACGGAGCGGAGACCCGCGCCAAGTACGGCGACCGAGAAGTGGACGAGGCCAACGCCGCGGTGATGAACCTGACCCAGGCGCAGTACCAGGAGTGGACGGAGCTGGGGCGGGAGATCCAGGAGCGGCTGGAGGCTGCCGTCCAAGCCGGACTGTCCCCGAAGGGTGAGGAAGGCAAGGAAATCACCGCCCTCCACCGCCGGTGGCTCACCATCACCGGGAACCGGTACGACCCTGCCAAGCACCGGGGGATCGCGGAACTCTATGTGATGGACGAGCGGTTTACCACCTACTACGATAAGCATATGCCCGGCTGCGCCCGCTTCCTGCGGGACGCCGTGGCTCATTGGGCGAAATAAGGTTGAAACAGGCCCCCGGCTTTTCGCCGGGGGCCTGCTCCTATTTCCGGTTTGGTTTCCGCTTGATGGCCAGCAGTCGAAGGAAATCCTTAAACAATGAGGTGTCCGCTGGTTCAAACATCAGCCATTTCCCATCGTGGTAAGTTGGCGTTTCATCATAAATGGTTTGCACTTCCGGAGCGTAATGCTCGCTATCATTCTCAAATTTTAAGCGGTCGTCCTTGCCTAAGATGACCATAAACCCGATGCAGTTTTCTCTGGCATAAAGCGCGCACAGGGTTTTGCCGCCCCGGCGGTATTTATACTCATAGGTCCATGCCTTCCCGCCGCTGCCCCACAGGCGCTCCATGTCATATTTTTCGTCAATCAGGGCGCATAACTGCGTCCAGATCTCATATAAGGGTTTCCCCACTAACATTGTCATCTGCTCCGCGCTTGGCACAATCTCAGGCACAGTAGCCGCCTCCTTACTTTACTTCTTCTCCACCGGGATCCAGATCTCACAGTAGTAGTCCTGATCCTGGGTTCCACCCTCAAACTTGCTGGCGTCGCTGTACAGCTCCACATTGATACCCGCAGCGATCTTATAGTCGGGGTTCGTGGGCAACCACTGGGAGAAAATTTGCTGGTTCAGTCCCTGGAGCGCCTGGGGCATCCGGCCAGTGCAGGGAAATACCGCCCAAGTGTAGGCCGGGATGGTGCGGGTGGTAAAGCCCTCCGGAATCTCCCTGGCGGGATCGTAGTTGTCGGCGATGAGATATTCAAACTCATTTCCGCCCATGCTCTCGTCCAGGTTGATGCCGTACATGCCGCACACTACCTTGCCGCCGCCCGTTCCGAAGTGCTCTGCCCAGAACTGGGGAACCTGGGTCACGGCGTCCTCATACTTGAAGGTTTTTGCCCGGCAGAGCACCGTAAACGCCTCTTTTTTCATAATCTTGCAATCCATGTTTTGACCACCTTCCAATGTCACTTTGATCCGAAGCGGAGCAAAGGAACGGACCGCGCCTCCGCTTTTTCGCAGTGCGGCAGGTGTGAGGCCATGGAAACGGGTAAAAGCCTTGGTGAAGCTGTCCGGCGAGTCGTAGCCGAACTCCAGCGCGATGTCGATGATCTTCTGGTCCGTCGTGAGGACCTCCAGCCCGGCGGCGGAGAGCCGGCGCTGGCGGATGTAGTCGCCCACCGTCATGCCGCACAGCATGGCAAAGCCCTTCTGAAAGTAGAAGGGGGACAAGGCCGCCTGCTGCGCAATTTCCCGGATGGTCAGCTCCTCCCGGAGATGTTCCTCGATATACCGGATTGCCTGATGAATGCTTGTTACCCAATCCATTGGTCACACCGTCCTTCTGGATTCAGCATACCGGAAAGGAACGGACTCTGCCCGGTTTTCCGTGCTCATATTTGTCCGATGGTACCGCTCTTCCTGCTCCGTGGTGCACGCTCCCAAAACATGTCCTATGCTCTTTTCCGCGTCAGGAACACGCCCACCAGTGCAGCATCAGGGCGAAGAGTGCCAGACGGACAAAGGCCTATTCAAAGGTATGGATAGCCACGCATATAACGCCGGTTTCCGGAGCGGTGACCCTCTCCAGCTGGAGCAGGATGGACAGGATGCCAATGAGCCGCTCCATCTTCATGGGGTACACCGCTTTTCGCATTTCTGTCTGCATTATATCATAGGAACGGGACAACTGTCTGTCATGTTTATTTTAGAGAAAAACTTATGCCGGTGGGATCTGGGATTGTCTTGCCGTGGAGGGCATGGTATCATGGATGCAGATTTTCCGGGAGGTAGCGGACATGGAGGATCAGTTTCTCAATCTGACAGAAGAAAATCTGGATCAGGAGCACCTGTGCTGCATCATCCGCAGCAAAAAGCCCCACCCCGGCGTGGAGGCCAAACGGGCCTGGCTCCGGGAGGGACATGTGTTCCGCAAGCTGGATGCCAAGGGTGTGGTGTTCATCGAGTATGCTCCGCTGGAGACCGCCTGGGTGCCGGTGGAGGGGGATAACTATCTCTATATCTATTGCCTATGGGTCATTGGGGAGTTCAAGGGCAAGGGCTACGGCAGACAGCTGATGGAGTACTGCTTGGCCGACGCAAGAGCCAGGGGAAAGTCCGGCGTGTGTATGCTGGGTGCCGAAAAGCAAAAGGCCTGGCTCTCAGACCAGGCTTTTGCAGAGAAATATGGATTTGAAATGGTGGATGTCACCCCGGACGGCTACCGGCTGCTGGCCCTCTCCTTTGACGGGACCAAGCCCCGCTTTGGGAAGAACGCCAAGGTGCAGGCCATCGAAAACCAGGAGCTGACTGTCTATTACAGTTCCCAGTGTCCCTACATCCACCAGAGCGTGGAGCTGGTGCGCAAAACCTGCGAAGAACTGGAGGCGCCCTGTACCCTCATCCCGGTGGACACTCTGGAGAAGGCCAAGGCCTTGCCCTGCGTGTTCAACAACTGGGCGGTATTCTATCAGGGAAAGTTCGTGACGGTAAATCTGCTGGATGCCGCCGCGCTGAAGCGGCTTCTGAAACAATAAGATGTGCCTATGGAAATCAGAAAAGTGGAGACCGACAAAAAGCAATACTTGAGTTTACTGCTGCTGGCGGATGAACAGGAGGACATGGTGGACCGCTATCTGGAGCGGGGGTTCATGTATGTGCTGGAGGACGACGGCGTCAAGGCGGAGTGTGTGGTGACCGACGAGGGAAACGGCGTTCTGGAGCTGAAGAACATAGCCGTTGCGCCCGCCGCGCAGGGCAGAGGCTACGGAAAGGCCATGGTGGACTTTCTCATCCGAACCTACAAGGGGCAGTATGCAGTGCTACAGGTGGGCACCGGAGACAGCCCCTCCACCATCCCCTTTTATGAGGCCTGCGGCTTTTACAGGCACCATCTGGTCAAAAACTTTTTCACCGACCACTACGACCGCCCCATCTACGAGTGCGGGGTGCAGCTGGTGGACATGGTGTACCTGCAAAGGAAACTGTGAACATGCGCCGCGGACGAAGCGGGCGGCTTTCACCGGCATGACGGACATTGACAGGCAGCGGCACATGGTATAGTATTTATAATAGCAAAGTGAGGTGAGCACGATGTTATTCGGAAAATTCTGCATTGATTTCGGCTCCGTACAAATGGATACCACAAAACATTGTGCGGAGCCTTTTCGGACTGTCAAGTTGTAAAACCGGGAGGCCGGGGCAGAACATCTCTGCCTTTGGTTTTTGTACCCTTTTTGCAGACTGACAGGGCAAGATAGTTTATTTTGGGCCGCGGACGATGTTTTGTCCGCGGCCTTTTGTTATGCCCATTTCAGGGGCGATGGAACAGAGGGCGCACAGCACTGTGCTGCCCTCTGTTTTTTTGAAAGGAAGATACTACATGACCCAAGAACAAGATTTATTGACCGGGAGCGTGCCGAAAAAACTGCTCCGGTTTGCCTTCCCGCTGTTTCTGGCCAACCTGCTGCAAGCCCTCTACAATGTGGTGGATATGCTGGTGGTAGGGAAAATGGTGGGCGAAATCGGCCTGGCCGCCATCAGCAATGCCTCCATGCTGTGTTTTATCATCAATTCCCTCTGTATCGGCCTGACCATGGGCGGGAGCGTTTTGGTTGCCCAGTACAAGGGGGCAGGCGACCAAAAGGGACAGCGTGACACCATCGGAATGCTGTTTCTCCTGTCATTGGCGGCCTCCGTTGTAGTTACCATGCTCGGTCTTGCCCTCTATGAGCCTCTGTTCCGGGCGCTGGATGTTCCGGCGGAGGCCTATCCGGATGCCTGCGGCTATATGGAGATCATCTGCTGGGGGACCGTATTCGTCTTTGGCTACAATACAGTCTGCTCCATTCTGAAGGGCCTGGGCGATTCTAAAACGCCGCTCTTTTTCGTAGGTGCCGCCACGATTCTCAACGTCTTGCTGGATGTACTGCTGGTAGGGCCGTGTTCCATGGGCACCGCCGGTGCGGCCTGGGCCACGATCACTGCCCAAGGCATTTCCTTTGCGGGTTCGCTGGTCTATCTGCGGCGGCGTCAATGGAGTTTTTCCCACGGAAAAATGGAACTTCGCCGGGAAATCCTACTGGCTATTTTGAAGGTGGGCCTGCCAACCGCAACCCAGATGGTGGTGGTAAACACGGCCTATCTGCTGGTGACGGGAATGCTCAATCCCTTCGGCACCGCGGTGGCCGCCGCCTCCGGCGTGGGACTGAAGATCAACACCTTTGCCGGGATGCACTGCTGGGCCATTGGGCAGGCCATCACCGCCATGGTGGGCCAGTGCGTGGGAGCCGGTCAGATCCGGCGGGCCCGCCAGGTGGTGCGGTCCGGTCTGCTACTAAACCTCGCCGTCACAGCGGCGGTAGTGGTGACGGTCCAGTTTCTGGCAGAACCGCTCATCCGCCTGTTTGACAGCACCAGTCCGGAAATGATCCGGGTGGGCGTGTTATACCTGCGCTTGTGCTGTGGAGTCAACAGCCTGGTCTATGCCGCCATGTACACGCTGGATTCCTTTGCCATCGGTGTGGGCGCGGCCCATGTGGCCATGGTCAATGCCCTGTTGGACGCGGTGGTCGTTCGTTTGCCAGTAGGGTGGCTGCTGGCCTTTCCCCTCTCCATGGGCTTTTCTGGAATCTATCTGGGCCAGGCCCTTTCGCCCATCCTGC
>NZ_JH417803.1:0-29041 GCF_000239295.1 Flavonifractor plautii ATCC 29863 | reverse complement strand
TCTATCTGGGCCAGGCCCTTTCGCCCATCCTGCCCGCTCTGGTTGGGTTCATCTACTTCAAAAGCAGAGTCTGGGAAAGAAAAACGCTGGTGCGTGAGCATTTGGGAGAGGTCAGCCGAAACAAATAAGAGGAGGAAAATAATATGAATCCATCCAATATCTATCCCCGGACAGGAGATACGCAGACTGTCTATCTCAACCAAGTCGTGACAGATCCCAGCATCCTTGTGGGGGACTACACCATGTATAACGACTTTGTCAATGACCCCATTAACTTTGAAAAGAACAATGTGCTGTATCACTATCCTGTCAACCATGACCGGCTGGTGATCGGCAAGTTCTGCTCCATCGCCTGCGGCGCAAAGTTCCTCTTCAACAGCGCCAACCACAGCCTGCAATCCCTCTCTACCTATCCCTTTCCCATCTTCTTTGAGGAGTGGGGACTGGATCGGAGTCAAGTGGCCAGAGCCTGGGACAACAAAGGTGACATTGTCATCGGAAATGATGTGTGGATCGGCTACGAGGCGGTCATCTTAGCGGGGGTGACCGTCGGAGACGGAGCCATCATCGGTGCCCGGGCCGTTGTAACGAAGGATATACCGCCCTATACCATTGTGGGCGGTGTCCCGGCTAAGCCGATCCGAAAGCGGTTTTCCGAGGACACAATTGCCGCGCTATTGGAACTGCGGTGGTGGGACTGGCCGGAGAAACGGATCCAGGCCAATTTGGATGCCATTCAATCTGGACAACTGGATCAAATCAGATGACCTGTTTTGTCGTAAAATTCGGGCTGTCCCTATCCGAATGACACAAATAAAAATACATCCCTCTGAAAACCACAGATTCCAGAGGGATGTATTCATGTCTCGGTCTGTTTCCAGTGGTTCAGCTTTGGCAACTGAGCTTCAAAGTAGGCTCTGACCTGCTCCGGGGGCCAGGCTTCATTGGACATATGACTTTCCAGAAAATTCAGCAGTTCCGCAAGACTTGTGTAGACGAATTTCCCGTCAGTATAGCACCACTTGCAATATTCCTCGTTGAAGGTGCCGTCCGGCTCCCGGCTGATATTAGCATCCTCCAGAGGCATACCACAGCACTGGCAGATCAACTGCCTGGGCGAACCCAGCAGGGTATTGATGGAGACATCAAACAGCCTGGAGAGCAGTTTCAAGGTTTCTGTGTTGGGTACTGTTTCGCCGGTCTCCCAGCGGGAAACCGCCTGTCGGGTCACATGCACCTGCTGCGCCAGCTGCTCCTGGGAGAGCCCGTGCTTGGTGCGCAGTTCCAGAAGGATTTCTTTGGTATCCATGTTGATCACCACCTTGCCCGGATTGTACCACAGCGGGAGCAAAAAGCAAAGCAACTGGCTGTTGCCTTAATTCTACTTTGCTCTCGCATCAGGCGTATCAGTATTTAACAAGCTATATTCAAAGAATACCGCCCGCTGAACATCCACGGATTTCAGCGGGCGGTATCATCTCTTTCAGAAATCTGATTTCGGGTACTTGCCGTAGGCGCCTGTCCAGTGTTCCGCCGCTTTCAGAAAGGCAGAGTAGCCGTGGGCGCGGATGAACTCCAGTGCCTGCTTGTATTTGGAGTATTTGTAGACTGAATGGTTGAGAAAGGCCTGGACGGTCTCGCAGTGTTCATATTCCTCGCAATCTGCGCAGGTGATGTGACCTTTAGTCAGGCAGCATTTCTTCATTTTGCATCTGGCCCGGCTCAGATCCCGAGAGCCGTCCAAGTATCCCGGTTTGCAGCCCTTACAGGTTTTCAAATACTCGCGGCAAGTTCCGCAGTAGGCGCCGCAGCAACCGATCTCCTCAGTGCCGCTCATTGGGACGCGCTCCCTTCCGAGTGATAGAGTTTCAGGAAATCGCCGATGCTTTTTTCCACCGCATGAAGGGACACTTCATCGCCGTATTTAATGTTGATGCACCGCTTCCCCTTCTTGCAGGCGGGCAGACGATCAGACAGGCGGTTAAGAAACTCCTCGTCGGAAAAATGGATAGAGAAATGGGCCTTCGCAGCAGAGATTGCTACATATCCCTCGTACATCTTCTTCCCCAGCAGCCACATGGGCATGGAAAAAGAGATTTTTGAAGTCAACTGCGGGTATTTTGCACTCATAAAGTCAATAAACGCGCTGATATGCCGCCGCTGCTCTTCGTTCAGCGACGCCACATACTCGGAAACAGAAGCTGCGCCCATATCGTACCTCCCACTGCCTACTGGGACTGCTGCCGGTCCCACTCTTTTTTCAGGATGGCATACTGCACCGTGTTTTCATACCTGGGCGTACCGTCGGGATTGTTCACGAAGGAGATGAATTCCAGGAACACGCCCTCCCGGCGCATACCCAGTTTCTTGCACAGGTGCTGACTGGCAAGATTATAGTCCTCGGTATAGGCGTAAATGCGCCTTGCGCCCTTTTGGGAAAAGAGATAGTCAAAGAATGCCTGGGCCGCCTCGAAGGCGTACCCCTGGCCCTGGTAGGCCTCGTTCAGCATCCAGCAGGGGCTGAAGGTGTCCCGTGGGGCGTCCTCGCCTGCATGGGGCTCGCCTGCCTCCGGGTAGGCGTCGATCTCCCCGATGACCTTGCCGCCTTCCTTCAGGGTGATGGCGAAGTAGTACTCCGTCCCGCCGAGCCGCTTTTTCATTTCCGCTTTTGCCTCGTCCAGGGAGTTCAGTTTCATGCTGGCAAAGCAGTTGACCGCTGGCTCTTTCAGATATTCGTAAACATCCGCCGCGTCACCTTCTAAAAAGGGGCGCAGGATCAGCCGGTTTGTCTCTATTACCATATTTCGGCACCTCAAGAAAAGCAAAAATAGATAGCGAAATCTAATAGAATAGTTTTGTTGTAAAAATTAAGAAAAATCCGTCAAAATCACAAGATTTTAACGGATTTTGTCTTTTGTTGCCAAAAAAGATACATCTGCCTATGTTAATTTGATGTTCTACAGTTTTATTCTGCGAAATATCCTGTCGACTATGTGTACAATTGCAGATATCCGTTGGCTATGCTATACTTTTAATATCCTGTTACCACGCATTCAGGCCATCTATTGAGGTAAGAAAGGAACAATTCATGGAGGAAAAAGTGATTCAGACGCTGAGCAGGCAAAGGGACTCCGGAACAATTGTAGAGTTGGTGGAAAATGAAGCAGGGTTTCGCTTTGTGGTGAAGCGAGTCCAGAATCTGGAGGCCCCTATCTACCGAGCTATTTTTCAGAAGGAAACACAGGCCCTGACGCGGCTGAAGGCCTGCGAGAACATTGTCCGTATATTCCGTTCGGATATCCAGGCCGCTCCGGATGGACGGAGTGAAGGCATCATTTCCATGGAGTATGTTCAGGGACGCCCCCTGTCCCAGATGCTAGATGTGATTCCGAATGCCTCAACCCGGTACAACCTGGTAAAGCAACTGACCAATGCCATCCAACACGCCCATCGAAACTCCGTGATTCACCGGGATATCAATCCCTCCAACATCCTCATTACCGACTCGTTTGAGCTGAAGCTGATTGATTTCGGAATCGCAAAAATCCGCGGGATGTTCCAGGACGGAACCACATATCAGTTTGCTACCCAGAATTATTCCGCGCCGGAAGTAACCGTCCACAGTGAAAATGCAACAGAGCGCAGCGATATCTATTCGCTGGGTGCTGTCATTTATTTTCTTTTCACCGGTGAAGTCCCAGTGACGGCTGCTGAAATGCCCACGGCTATCCAATCCGCTGGCGGCATCGATGTAAAGTTAAAGGAAGTCCTTTTGAAGATGTGTGCCCCTGCCCCGGCGGACCGATATGAAAACATTGATGACTGCGAACTGGCCCTGGCTCCGCTCTACCAGCGGTATTGCGGCAGCGACGAGCGGTACTTTTTCGCCGTCCCCACCAATGCGCTCGACGATCTGAAAAGACGTAACCTAGTACGGCGGGATATGCCCTATTTAGAGTTGCTGGACAGCTTCCTTCCCGCCCAGTTTGCGGGCGGCTTGATCCGTCTTCGTGCCGAGGGGCAGACCTCCATCTATTGCTTTGACGGCATCAGCATCTCAATGGAATGCGTTTTGTCGGACGATTTTTTCCAGGTGGTCTCTTTCCGCCGGCTGGATGCCTTCAAGCGGGAGCAGCACAAGCGCTTTTCCATGGAGGTTCCTGGGCATTTTCAATTTCTGTTTTCGCACAGAATCGCAAACACCCCTCTTCCCAACAATTGCAGCCAGATCCTAAGCAACCGGGTTGCTGATTTTCAAGCGGATATCCACTCGCAGAAAAATATCGACCGGGAATACGACACACAGTACGGTATCTGGCGGGAATTCATCCAAGCTATGATTGCAGACGCGTCTAAGAATACTGTCCGGTTGTACTACATAAGTGTCCGCTATGAAGACGGGATGTTCCTGTTCCGGCTGGATCCGGACAGCGTGCCGGATGAGACGTTCAGCCAGGATACCCTGTTTATTTTTGAGCAGCGTGGGCGTTTCAAAAAGAAGCCAATTCTGGCAGAGGTCGGTACCTTCTGGGAATACCGGGAGGACGGCGCTGTGATGGCTATCAAGGCCGCACCCAGGAAGCCCCGGCTGCCGAACAATGGTTCTATCTGTTTGGATTACCGCAAAGAGATCCAGCAGTACCGCCGCCAGGAGGCAGCACTGGAGGAATTCCGCCGATCTGAAACCGCTAACGGCGGAAATCTGAAGAGCATTTTTGTGGGTGCCGAGCAGCCGGGGTATTTCCAGCTCAAGGCTATGCCCTGCTTCTATAATAAACAGCTGGATTTTACCCAGAAGCGCGCGGTCCGGAAAGCGCTGGAGGCGGAGGATATTGCTTTGATCCAGGGGCCTCCAGGCACCGGCAAAACCAATGTCCTGGTGGAAGTAATCCGGCAGATTCTGGGGGAAAACCAACGGAATCCTGCACTAGATCAGAAAATTTTGATTGTGTCCCAATCTCATGCCGCCGTGGATAAACTGCTGGAAGACCTTGCAGCCTATCTGGAACATACGACCATCCGTATTGGTCACGAGGAAAATATTGACCCCAAGATCAATGAACGTTTCGGATTGGACCACTGCCAGACCCTATGGGTGAAGGAAAGCGTTGAGAACTGTAAAGCGTGGCTGGCCCAACGTTTATTGGAACAGCACATCCCCATGGAGCCATTCTGTAAATACGCACAAGTGTTGGAAGAGCTGAAACTTGCAAATCTGGAAGAAACAGAACGCATACGTCTGGAACGGGTTGCCACAGACTTTGAAAACACTTACGGGAAAAGCCGCACCAATCCTTACGTACAGAGCTGCCTGATTTCCGAACAATGGATCCGACGCATCAGTGAGAGCAATGAGCTGGGAGAGTTTTATATCAAAAACGCTTCCATTATCGTAGGTACTTGCATTGGCGTCATTTCGGATCCCCGCGTCCGTGACTCGACCTTCGACTATGTGATTGTAGACGAAGCAGCAAAGGCAACTCTGCCGGAAATCATGGTTCCCTTGGTTCGGGCACGAAAAGCAATTTTAGTGGGCGACCACAAGCAACTGCCACCGGTCTTTGATCGGAATGCCCTCAAAGCCAGCTTCCAGTCTTCCCAGATCGATGAGCTTCAAAACACAGGGTTCGGGAAACTGTTTGACATCCTGCCCGACAGCTGTAAAGAGACGCTTTCCACCCAGTACCGGATGCATCCAGCGATCGGCGATCTCATCAGCTTTCTTTTTTACGATAGTAAAGTGCAAAATGGCGTTAAGGCATCTGAGCGAACTACGAACCTTCCCATGCTCAATAACCGCGCCATCACCTGGCTAACCACCTCCAATGCCGGTTCCGCCCGCTTTGAACAATCCGTCGGGCACCAACGCGGATACATCAACCATCTGGAAGTCACTGTGATCCAAAGCTGCTTGCAAAGGCTGAACCAAGAAATCTCCGCTCAAGGGGAGAGGTATTCCATCGGCATCATCACGCCATACCGGGCGCAGCTGGAGCTAATCCGGAACCGCCTCAAGCAAATCCCATTGAGCCACATTGAAGTCGATATCAACACCGTGGATGCATTCCAGGGCAGTCAGCGTGACATCATCATCTACTCCACCGTCCGAAGCAGCAATCAGCGGCGTATCGGATTCTTGAAAGAGGAAGCACGGCTGAATGTTGCCTTCTCCCGCGCGAAACGGGCCTTGATCATTGTCGGTGACGGAAAGTTTCTCCGCAATCCCCGTATCCCCGGCAACCGCTTTCCCTATGTGTTCAGCTATATGCAGGAGCATCCCGAATTTTGTCAGGAAATCGATATAAAGGAGTTTACAAATGCTGTCTGAATGGCAAAAAAATGTTGATAAATACATTCCTCCGCAGCTTTCCGGCTATGATTTCATCTGTCGGGTTCCAGTCTATATTCCTGTCCAGGAAATAGGCTTGACTGTCTGGGAACGGCGTGTCCAGGTGCTCTCCTTTGTTCAAGAATGTGTCCTCACCGCCATCCGCATCGGTTCCAAATCCCTCCCCGATCTTGCCGATCAGTTCGGCCTGCCAGAAAGTATTATGCTACAAATCGTATCACAGCTGGACAGTGAACAGCTCGCCGCTGTTTCCTGTGGCGACATTGTCCTGACTGATTTGGGGAAAAAGGTGCTGGAGAGCCAGAAGAAGGTCAAGACCCTGCGCAGCCAGCTCAGCCGCATATCGGTAAACCAGATCACCGGTGAGGTCTCGGATACGCCCCTCTTGGGCACCTACCGGGAGCCGCCGCGGGGGCAGGCATACCTTCTGGAGAAGTATCCACTCAATCTGGAATTCCTGCGCAGTCAGTTCGATACGCTAGCGGTAATTTACCGAGAGAGCCGTCTGGCCAATGTGGTATTCCAGAGTACTGCTGAGAGCGCTGAGCTGTATCGGATTCTTGATATCTCCTATCACACACTGTCCTATCAGCGCGAGTTCTGCTTCGTATATCTAAATCAGGCGGATCGCTCCCTGGCCTTTCACTTCCAGTCTGGAATCCAAGCCTATGCAGATGTACTGGCGGAACAGCTCAACTGCCGACACTTGGGTGCCTGGAACCTCTTCTCTCCGCCCAACCGTCCTTGCGCCGCTTCCCCGGAGGAGGAACAACTGCCCCACGACTTGATTGCGGCGTTCAAACTCCGTGGAGTGCAGAGTGACTGGGCAGATTTACTGGAAGCGGCCTATTACGCCGACCGCCCGCTGCTGGACGGAGAACTTCAGGATATTCTGTACCATTGCGCCGCTTTTAAGGCACCGCGCATCTTTATCCAGGCACCGTTTTTGGCAGAATTGCTCAACGATGACATCCTCCGCACAATTTTTTCTGCGCATACAAAGGAGGTTATCGTCCGCTATAACCGGAATGATTATCAGGCCGATTTCATATTGGGCAGGATGGGAAAACTGCGAAAAGACTGTGTACTGACCACAGTCCCTTCTGAGGACATCTCTTCCGTGAAGTTCTGCTTCGGTACCGCCTGTTTTATCCAGGGCCAATACGCGGCCAAGGAGACCGTTTACAAGCGCCGCCTTTACAAGCTGTGCGCTGAAATAACATTTAATTCTGCTCAGATTGACTCACTCTGGAATGATCTTTTAGAAATTGGGTCAGAAGCTCCAAGCAAATCGTAATCTGAACAGGATGAAAGGAAGTCTGTACGTTGGGCGTGGTTTTCTTTACCGACATAACTGACAAAGCCAACTGCAAATAGGTACGAAGGAATGGCAGTGCATCAGCACAGCCATTCCTTCGTACTTTTATTCTAGCGCACGGTCTGTTCAATCTCCAAATCGCTGTATCGGAACTTGACCCGGATTGTTTCCTCATCGACTACAGTGACCCGTTCAATCATCTTGCGAACGACCTCGTCATCATAGTGAGGAAAGCCATTGAGATGTTCCTCCAGATAAGTTGCGTACTCTGCCATACGTGAGTCCTCGTTGATTCTGTTGGCTGCCTCTTTCTTCGCCGCATCGATCCGTGTCTGCAGGTTCTGCTTTTCTTCCAGCAGGGTCTTGAGTTGCTCTGCTATCGTCAGATCCTCCATGTTGGCTAACGCCTGATCCAACAGGGCGTTCTGTTGTGCGGTCAGGGCTTCCAGTTCATGCTCCAATTCCAACAGGTTGTTACCGACCCCTTCCGGGGTACATACCATTCGGAGCGTCTCTGCCAGTTCATCCTGTAGGCCATCGCTTGCTTCGACTACCCGGTTAAGCACCGTGAGAATTGCGGTATGCAGCTTGTCCTCCGCCATGGAAGGCGAGTTATGGCAGTATTTTTTCCCGAATTCCAACCGGGAGACGCACCGCCAGACGATCCGTTTGACGCCGTTCCTGGCCCAGGTACACCGCTTATAGGGGGAACCACACTCCCCACAGACCAGCCGCTCACTGAGCGCATACTTGGCGGAATACTTGCCCTGTTCTGTTTTTCCGCTTTTCTGCAGAATCTTTCGCTTGCTGGTCCTCCGTGCCATCTCCTCCTGTACCCGCTGGTAGATGTCCCGCGGGATGATAGCAGGGTGGTTGTCCTTGATGTAATACTGCGGCAACTCGCCGGTATTCTTCTTGACCTTCTTGCTGATGCAGTCTGTGGTGAAGGTCTTTTGCAGCAAGGCGTCTCCCGCATACTTTTCATTGGTGAGGATGTTATGCACGATCTGATGGGACCATGCCTTGACACCCTTTGCGGTGGCGATCCCATCTTGGGTAAGTTCTCTCTGGATCTGGCCCTCACTGCAGCCCTCCAGGTACCGGCGGTAGATTCGCCGCACCACCTCGGCCTCCTCCGGTACGATCTCCGGCTTACCGTCCGCTCCTCTTTGGTAGCCCAGCATGGATCTGTAGTGGAAGTTGACCTTTCCTTCTTTCATTGCCATACGGATGCCCAGCTGGATATTGGAGCTGAGGGATTCGCTCTCGGCCTGGGCAAATCCGCTGAACAGGGTGATGAGGAACTCGCTGGACTCTGTCAGCGTATTGATATTTTCCTTTTCGAAGATGACCCCGATCCCCCTGGCCTTCAGCATCCGTACCGTCTCCAGGCAGTCCACTGTATTTCGTGCGAAACGGGAGAGGGATTTTGTTAGGATGAGGTCGATCCCGCCCCGCTTGCAGGCGGTGATCATCCGGTTGAATTCTTTTCGCTTCTTCATACTGGTCCCGGTGATCCCCTCGTCCGCGAAGATCCCGGCCAGTTCCCAATTTGGGGACTCCTCAATTTTCTGGGTGTAGTAGGCTTTCTGGGCGGTGTAGCTGTTGATCTGCTCCTCGCTGTCGGTACTGACCCGGCAGTAAGCCGCCACCCGCTGCCTGCCATGGAGTCTCGTCTTGTTGCCTGCTACATTGGAGCGTAATGCCGGAATACGGTGGACGGTGCGTTCCAGTGATGATTGTTCCATTTTGCTGTCCTTTCTGTTCCTAATCAGAAGTGTACGGTGATTGCGTTATCTGTTCCGATTATGATATGGGAGACCGTTCGTTCGAAGCGTTCCCAGTCGATTTGGTCGGGCTGCGTTTGGCTTACAGCCGTATCCACACCATCATCACAGCAGGCATACCGGGCAGCTGCCCCTTGCAGGATGTGGGAGAGAGCCTCCTTACCGTCTCCTGGCTGTTCCAACGCCCGGTTAATGGCATTGGCCGGGCGAACAGCCTCCGCAGAGGGCGCGTATGGCTTACATATGGGTTTTTCATGTGCCGCAAGCTGCCGTGCCGTCTGCGCAAGCAGTTCCTCCTTCCCGACAACAAATGCGTTTCTGCAGGCAGAACATTTCAGATGGACGTTTCCGGTATGCCCGATTGGCCCTCCGGTTCGGAGCAGGCGAGTCTGACAGCATCCGCTTCGCAGCTTTTGCCATAAGCCATCCGATTCCGTCCGGCGTGGAAACTTCCCACTTGTCTTTTCTGAGATCTTTTCCTGCACTTGCTGGAAGGTATCTTGGTCAATAATGGGTGGGTATCCATTTTCCCCGGCATAGCGAGAGTTTTCCAGCATTCGCTTGATTTTGTGCTTGTTCCACAGCGGCGATTCCTGAGAGAACGGGATGTTGTCCGCATTCATCCGGTCTGCCAGTGCCTGATAGGATAACCCGGCCAGATAGGTGGTAAATATATTTTGAACAGTGAGTCGTTCCTCCTCCTGGATAACCAGATCGCCGTGTATGATCTGGTAGCCATACAATATCTTCCGATTTGCCATTGCCTACGCCTCCAGCGTCTCTTGGAATTCAAATCCGCCATATAGTTGAAAGCGGATGGTGCTCTGGGTATCTACAACGATTCGTTCCACCAGCTTGGTGAACAGGGCTTCGTCAAAGCTGGACAGAGTCTCCGGACCATTTCGGATGGTATCGATCGTTAGGCGAAGTGCATCCACCTGTTCATCAATATCCTCATTGCAAAGCAGCTTTCGCCTCTCCCGGCGCAGTTCTGTCAGCTTGGCGTTGAGTTCCGCCTGCTTTGTGGATAAGGCAGTCTCGTCCAGGAGACCTGCCGTGTGCAGCTTGGTGAGATGGTAACTCTGCTCGGATGCCGCGGCGATGGCTGTGTTGACCGCCAGCATGGCCGGGTTGCCGCGATGTAGGGCATCTGACAAGGCCTCCATTTGCTTCAACACAGGTGCCAGCACGATGCCGTCATGGGTTCTCAGCTTGTGGTACATCCGAAGGAATGCCGTATGGATGCTGCCCTCCCTGATCCTTCCATTGGGACAGTCGGCAGCCTTTCTGTCATGCCTGCGGCATACCCAGGTAACATATCCAGCTTTCGAAATTCTCCGCAGGTATAGCGTCCCACACTGTCCACAGATGATCTTCCGAGCAAGCGGAGTCTGATCATGTGGAATCGACTGTCGCTCTGCCCGCCGTTTCAGCAGTTCCTGAACTTTTTGAAAGTCCTCATAGCTGATGATGGCAGGGTGGGTATGTTCTACATAATATTGGTCCGCTTCGCCATGGTTGTCTTTCCTGCGATATGGAAATGTGTTGGTTGTGTAGGTTTTCTGACAGAGGGCATCCCCAATGTATTTCTCGTTTGTTAAGATATTTCGAATGGTCTGCTGATGCCATTTTTGTCCACCATGAAGGGGGGCAGGCCCATTCTCACTTAACTCCCGGGCGATCCACTCGGAGCTATATCCTTTTAGATAGGCTGCAAAGATCCACTTTACGATCTCTGCCTGGTCCTCTACGATTGCGAGATTCTTACCATCAACGATTTGGTATCCAAATGGTGCAGAGCAGGTAATAAACTCCCCACGCTCCATGCGGCGCTGATAGCTCATACGTTGGTTTTTGGAGATGGAGATGGATTCCTCCTGGGCCAGAGAAGCGGAAACGCTCACCATCAGTTCTGAGGTGAGCGTTCCAGTGTCGATATTCTCTTTTTCAAATTTGACGGTCACACCCAGCGCGGAAAGTTCCCGCAGGGTGGCGAGACAGTCGCGGGTATTTCGGGCAAATCGGGAGATGGACTTGACCACGATCTTATCGATCTTGCCCTTCCGGCAGTCTGCCATCAGGCGGTTGAAGTCCTCACGCTTATCCATCCGGGTGCCGGTCAGACCCTCGTCTGCGTAGATGTCCACCAGATCCCAGCCATCGTGGGCGTTGATCGCCTGCGTATAGGCCCGGATCTGGGCAGCGTAGGAATGGAGCTGGTCCGCAGAGTCGGAGCTGACACGGCAATAGGCTGCTACCCGCAGGATGTCTGGTCTCGTTGCCTTGGGTGGGATCACTTGTACTTCAGCCATTTCTTATTCACCTCCTTCCATCTTTTTCGGCAACGAAACCATACCACACCCCTGCGGGAATAGCCAGCACTATTCCCAAACAGTTCCGGGCCGGTATCGCTCCACGGACAGCCGTTTGGCCCTGGCCAGTTCTTCTTTGGTCAGCAGGCCGTCAGCGGCCATCCGTTCCCACAGGCCCACCGATAACAGGTAACGCAGTTCGTTTCGGACCTCCATCACGCAGCCTCCTCAAAGTAGCTCTCATCCTTGACTCGCCGGATAAACCGTTCTACCGCATAGATACTACTTGTGATAGGCATTTCCGGCAGTGCGGATTGAACATCCCGGAAGTAACGGCTGCCCCTGGCGGCTCGTTCATCCAAAATGGCGATGGCACAGGTGTCAGTCTCCAAGCGGATGGCTCGTCCGAACCCTTGCTTAAGTCTGATCTGCATCTCCGGCACAGCCACGGCCCGGATGAACGTGCGGAGATCAGGATATGCCTCTCTCTTTTTTTCTTGCAAGGCGTCCGGATATTGGAACGGTAGTCGGGGGATGACCAGCAAAGAGACGCAGTCTCCGGGAAAGTCAAAGCCCTCCCAGGCAGCGCCGGTGGCAAACAGAACGCTTCCGGGTGCCGCCTTGAACTGGGCCATGGTGTGCGGGGCGTTCCGTCCCATGGTAAACAGTGGAAACGGAAGGGGCTGTTGCTTCAAACGATCCTTCACAGCGGACATGCCTGCATAAGAAGTAAACAGTACCAACGCATGGCCGTGGACTGCGATCAGCAGTGTGCGGATCTCCTCAGCCAGCTTGTCTAAGTAGTCCACTTCGTGCTGCCTGGGCGGCATAGCAGGAAAATACAGCAGGCAGTTTTTCCGGTAATCAAAGGGAGAGGGCGAAACAGATTCCTCCACCCGAAAGTTGCCGGTGAGGCCAGCCTCCTCTTTGAAACGACAAAAGTCCTTGCCTATGGCCAACGTTCCGGAAGTAAGGAGGACAGGCTGGGGCTGTGACCAGAGCGTTGCTTGGAGCTGAGCGGTCAGGTCGGAGATGGATGCGCACAGCAATGTGCCGCCATCGTCATCCGCCGCAGTGTAGAATACCAGGTCAGAGCGTTCCTCCAAAAACAGATGGACTGCGGAGGATATCCGATCCAATTCCTTTCTGGCGGTTGGCGTCAGTACCCCGCCGATCTGTCTCTGGATGGTAGCCAGGGTTCGGGCCGGTCCTATCATGTGTCGGACATAGTCCGAAAAAGGGCGGTCACCATCAGGAGGCAGAGACATGAGCTTCAGAAGCGCCGACGCCATATCAGCCAGGGATTCCGATGCCAGCAGATATCGTTCCGCCCGTAGGGTGCGGATCAGCGTGCGGATGTCTTTGGCTACCAGGGTAACGCCAAACATCTGTCGGGCAGTCTCAGGCAGCTTGTGTGCTTCATCAATGATCAAAGCGCCAACGTCCGGCAGGATGGGGCGGTGACCGCTGCCACGATGAATGGCGTCGGCCAATAACAGATTATGGTTACAGATCTGAAACAGATAGCGGTCAGAGTTGCAGGCTTCCATATAGCAGAGGTACCGGCAGCCATCCCTGCGGCAAACACACACGGTGGGGACACACACACGATTTCGGTCATACTGACTGAGATGGGGGGCTTGGTCTGTATCCAAATGATCCCGCAGGGAGAGGAGGGCCTGGACGGCCAGCGGATTTTTTCGCTCCAGGTCTACTTGCCGCAGGCGGCGCATTAGACGCTCATCACAGACATAGTGACTTTTTCCTTTTCGAATGACCGCCCGGATGGGGGTCTGGATCAGCTTGTCCTCCAGAAGAACAGAGGAGAGGAACGGGATGTATTCCTCCTTTACCGCCGTTTGCAGGGCGATGCTGGAGGTGGAAATGAGGATGGGCTGGAAAGGAATGTTCTCCCGGCTCAACGCACGAGAAAAAGAAACACCAGCCACCAGATAGGCGTAGGTCTTGCCGATTCCTGTTCCTGCGTCACTTAAAGCGATCTTGCTGTGGGTCATGGCATCCAGCATCTTGTGGCTCAACTCGATTTGGCTGGGCCGGGCCGTCATGCCATGGTTTGGGAAGAGGTCCTGAAAGATATGGTCGATCTCATGATGTGAGACCTGCCTGTTATGATAACTGATCATTTGTAAAATCTCCTTGAATAAGTGGGTTGTTTTTCTTTTTCATTTTCGTCGTATTTGCAGCTCGCCCCCCCGACGATGGGGAACAGTACGGATCGGCTTCCGGCAAGAAGCCGCACGGGCTTTTACCTGGAGTCTCTACTGCTTTCAACTCCAGGGCAGCGCCGCCTGTCTTATGCGCAGGCCAAGCGAGGTGTCTCATTATGTACCCAAACAGCGTCATTGCAAAAGCGCGTGCCATAGCGCCCCATGCAGGTGGCGTTCTCGCTCGGCCCAGGGCGTTGCCGTGGGTGTCATGGCGCGCGCTGTATGACGCTCGACTGTTTCGGTGGTGATCCGTACTGCTGGTATGAACTTTTCAAGGTGCCGTGGAGCGGTGGGCGCTCCTTCAGGAAGCGAAACGGGCCAGGATCTGGTTCATTTCATCCAGGTCCTCGCCATGCAGTCCAACTGCTAGTCGCTTGAGCAGGGCCGTCTGCTTGGGGGATAGTTTAGGCCGGTCCTGGAAGTACCAGTTGGCCATCCTGACCCCGCCTCCATATCGGCCCCGGACTGTCTCGAGGGGGTAGTTGAGTGTGAGCTCTTCAATGTCACGGCGGATGGTTCGTTCACAGACGCCGAGTTCCGCTGCCAGATTCTGAACGGTATCGCTCCGCCGCTGGCACAGCAGGTTGATGATCTGCTGCTGCCGGTCGTTGCTCCTCACACTCTCACCCCCTTTCACCTCCATGGCCGAATCATACAGGTTAAAGCGGACAGCTCATGTCCGGATTAAAAAACTTTTTAAAAAAATGAGTCCGGCCTTGGTGGACATAGAATAGCATCTCTGCTGAGTGAGCGTCGGACATGGCGTGTCCGTCACTCTATATTGGAAATAAAAAACCGGGGCGCATCCAAATGACAATTAAAGTCATTCAGATGCGCCCCAGCGCACATTTCTGAGTCAACTCTCATCTGGCGCTTCCAGGCTACCATGCGAGAGTTGTATTAGAAACGGAAAGATATTGCTTCAGTTTTTTTCCATGTCTTGTTTAGATAGCGCCCGATTTCCTAATTGAAGAAATTTATTTATAATATCCCATTTGTCATCTGCAATTGCGCTTTCTGTAAAACGCACCATGCGATCGTAATCTTCTGGAGAAACATACGGGGTGCAACAGCGCATTTTGGCCATATTCATCAGATCGTAATACATTTGTTCCTCAAAAGGATTGCTTAACTCCAAAATCTTCTTGGCCTTTTCCTGTATGCATTGATAGAGTGATTGATTTTCTATTGCTCGATTGATGTCATCCATCTGTTTTTGCGTTTCAGATTCTTTAGGAAATTCACTCTGAAAAATGAGAGTAGCCAAATACACACCTATTGGAGTCATTTGCTCATTATCTTCAATATAAGTGAATTCTTTGTCATGCATACGAAATGCAAGAAGGTTGATGAGTAATTCATCCAGCGATTTAGAGGAAAAAAGCCCTTTCTGATACAGTGCATCATGTATTGCGTCCAGCTCATGAGCATAAACCAGACGGGCAGCAATTTCCTTCGAATCTTGTCTGGACATCCAGTCGTTTAAGTTCACAAGCTGTTTTATAAATTCCATCATCAGTTTATATCGAATTACTGGTGAAACATGGTACATAGTACGTAAAAGGATGATGAGTTGCCGGTTGATTTACCGGGACAATTGAGCCTCTAATTCTGCATTGACATAGCTTGGGTTATTTAAGACGAGCTGCTTATCGCTGTCTGTAAGATACTCTCGTACATTTTTTGCTAATTGATTATTAAGGTCAGAACGGGTCTTTAATCTACGATCATTCTTGCGTCCGTCAAAATATTCAGAATTGATAAGACAACTAGTAGTCCCTGACATTCTGGCCGTATGCAATATGAACTTTTGGGGTTTTCCGGATTTTCTTTAAAATCATCTGGTCGCAACAGCCCATCGCTATGGTCACAAATAGTTTTGATATAGTTTTTAACCGATTTTGTGGTAAGATCAGTACCAAGCCATCGGGAGGTATGTCGAAGAAAAACTGTGAATTCTTCTATTATCATGTTCTCCATACCAAATTTTTTCTTAACTTCATTGTAAGCCGGTGAAGGTTTAGGTGGTAAATCTCGCTGGGGATTTTTGCGTTCAGATTTACGCACACCAGACATGTTGAAGCCTCCTATTTAGCAAACTGAGGTCTCCGGACACAGGGTGTCCAAAATTTTATTTTAGTTCAATATCAAACTCTGCAAGATAAGCCTGGGCATCCTCAACAGGTTCGTTATATTTTACATTTAGGACTTCCTGGTACCAGAGATGAGTGGATTTACTAGGTATCAGTTTAACCCCAAGTGAATCCAGCAGTTTGGAACTGATAATTGGGGGCAAGTTCAACCCCAGACAAATCAGGACAGCAGTCTCTAAGCTTGGAACGTTCTCTCCATTGACGATTCGTCTAATGGTGCGTTCATCTCTATTAATAGCAACGCCCAAGTCAAGATTGCTCATTCCTTTCCAGTTAAGGAGCAGTTTCATGCATTGAGAAGGGTCATCTGTCATTTTCATACGAATTTCTATTTCTTCCTGTTTTTCCTTTTGACGGTAAGCTTTTTGTTGCTCCTTGGTTTTGGCGCGAAAATCCTCATTATATGTAATGTTAAAGGTATAGGCCCCTTCTTCACGATTAAGATAACAAACCGTATGGTATTCCTTGCTAACATCCCCTTGAATCTCCATATCAAAGACCAAACAGCACTCGTCCATATGAGAACGGGCATATTTTGTCAGATGGAGGTGACCTTCGGAATCCTTCTTAATATACATCGGGGCCTTGAAAACATAGTGGTTTTCAAGAAAAAGGTAATCTCCATCCTGCGTCAGAGAATGGAGAGCGGGGTTAACGAGCCGTTGTATTGCTGCATCCCGACCGCTTATGGTAAATGTTTGGTTTCTGGAAATGGCTCCCTTGCTGTAACTGTGCGGTGGGACATAATGGCCATCGATAAAATTAAATGTACCAACAGCCGATTCAAAACCCATCTCTACCAAGCGAATTTTAGCAGCCTGCTTAGAGACCACAAACTCTACCGAAAGTTGTTGAATTACCGCCTCCATAACTTCAATTTCGTGGTGTGCACCGATCTCGCGCATAAATTTGGCAATATAGTCAGAAGCTTTTGCCTTAAAAGGGGCTGCAGGCATTTGGATTCGAGGAGCTAGTCGGTTAGCTTGCTGTTCCATTTTCTCTGTTGCCTGCTTGGACATATTTGCTCTTGCCCCTCCGACAACCTCACAGGTAATTCCATGTATTTTTTCATTATACAGCTTTTCCAGCATGAACACCTTGCGGTGCTTGATCCAATGGACGCATTCGTGGATAATGGTATTGTTGACAGATCCGAGATTACGGAACAGGTACATCCGGGGATCAACAACTATGGTTTTTGCTGGAACATGGATAACTACGTACTTGTCATGTTCGATATCGTACATTTCCGCATCTGCTTCCAAAAAGAAGAGCTGTCCAAAAATGGACCCTTCTTTATTGATACGATGCGTCAAAACCGAAAGTCCCAGACGATCAGCTAAAACATAAGGGTCGACATAAATAGGAGGTTCTCCAACTTTTGTAATTCGTAAGGCTTCTGGATAATATTCCTCAAGAAAGTCTGTAGCCGTTTTTTCATATTGTGCAGGGCGGATATCTGGAACCAGCGCGTCAGACATAGAATTGTCTGGTACATTGCGCTTAACATAAGGCGTAATTTCGCGGATTTCCCAGTCATCTAAGCCTTTGGAGAGGTCCCCTTCGCAGGAAAAGCGAAGCCATGGATAGCAGGTATCATCGCTGTCATTGTGGTGATCGGCAGACGACACGCAAACCTCTAACTCTAGGCCAATGTCAAATGCAATACAGTTGCCAGGTCGATCTGTAACATAAACCCGTTGTGCAGTTGCATCTATCAGTTCAGCATTTTTTATTTCAGCCACACGTCTTGTTTCAAGCCCCATTGTGCGCCAATGGTTATCGAGGTACTTTTTTGCGGCATTGTATAGTCCATTATAACACTTGTCACTGACATACTCGAAAATCGATCTTATAGCTGCCACTTAAAATCCCCCCTACATGTAAATGACTGATTCTGATAACATTTTATACCATCGGGGGTCTGATAACAAGAGCATTGGATGATATGTATCGTTCAACAAGTCATACATCACTTGTGCTGAAGAATAAGGAATTTTTAGGGGGAAATAGGCTCGGCCAGTGTCGATCACATGCCGAGCTATTCCATCTATTCAAATTCCTTGAAATAAGGGTTTTGTGCCAAAAGAGATTGAAGATGTTCTTTCAGAATCGATTCTCCAAACCGGTCACGTGCCTCCAGTAGTTCCTTTTGCAGGTCGCCTACATAGGAGCTTTGGAACAACTGCCGAACCAGACGAGCATCCTCTTTCAGTTGAGCCAAAAGCTTGGGCTGGGCCGTTTGATTCTGACAGAGTTCGTACAGATCATTACCCGACAGATGTTCGGCGACTTCTGGCTCCTGGAGATGGCACTCGGCGGTATCCAGAGCCTCCTAAAGCGTATCAAATAAGGCAGAGCTGTCCTTACCTAAGAAAAAACCTCTACCTGGCTCAAGCCGTTCACGGCCTGACAGAGCTAGTTGGCCCAGGATTTGTTGCCTCATATTAAGCTTGACTTTTTCAGTAATTGGATGGCGTTAACAGAATCATCGTGGTCATTTCCAACAGAGATAAGAAATGCTATCGGGTTTTCCTAGCAATCCGCGACAGCCAGGAACTTTGTATTCATCCTGCCTCGGGTACGGCAACCGCTTTATGTGCCGTTTTGTTCCCCGCCATTTGGCGAATCAGGTGTACATAGACTGCCAGGGGCCGTAGACCTCTGACAGTTCCCGCCACTGAACACCGCTGCGGGCAATCCAGAGTATCCTGTTTAGCCTTGTGCGATTATCATTTTGGGGCGGCCATGCTTTTCTGTTTATTCCGTCGGTAGCAACGGTTTGAGCCGTTCCTGTTGTTATTTTGTTATCTTCTTCCGTTGTGCAACTTTCATTTTTCAAACAACCTCCAGTCAGTAAGCCAAAGTTTTCCAACAATTTAGCCAAGGTTTCATCCTGATCCTCAATAAAAGACACTAGTATATCGTCCGGCATTCTGGCGGTAATGGTGACATTGAGTATCCGCTCTGCCCAGGCATGGGTATTCCTATCTGCGGGATTCCCAAGCTCTCTAGATAAGGATGCGAGATTTTCCGAGCCTCAATAGGCAGTGGCTGCGCTTCTACATTTGTCGTGTCTAACATAGCCACCATTGTTTTACCTTTTTATGTTTGCCATATTGGCGGCGAATACCACCAGTTCATGAAATAAGGGAAGCGGCTGTCTCGAGATCTCTAATGTGTTGAATACTCCCTCTTCCTACATACTAGAGAGCTTTTTACTAAATTTTCCATTGATCTGTATTACCATTTGGGCAAGAGAGACGGTTCCTATCTTTTCGTAGAGTGAAAACCCGGTGTTAAAATAAGAATAGCGCCATGGGTCTCCCGGTTTCAGCCGTTTTTCAGAAACTGTGGCTTGCCGGTTTGACTAATGTGTACGTTGTCCTTTTACCGTCGGTCCGGCATAGTCCAATCTATGGTCTTGCGGCAGTTGGTTGACAGAGTGGTCGGTTGGGATACTTTCACATCACATATTTATCATTGTATAGTAAAAAAGTAAACCTATATTGTGGATTCACTAGGATATTGCTGTAATTACAACTGATAATAGATTGACAATGAATAAACGTGAGAATATAATCAATTTATCAAAAGTAGAATAGTAAAGCGCACAGGTGTGTCATCTCCCTCGGGGGAAGACAGAAAAGGGAAGTCGGGTGAAAATCCCGCACAGGGCCGCTGCTGTAATTGCGGAGTCCCGCCAAACGTGTCACTGGTTACTTTACCGGGAAGGCTGGCGTGGATGAAGATGCATAAGTCAGAAGACCTGCCTGTTGCGTGCACGATTATGCTCTTCGGATCTCAGGAGTCAGTGTGCAACAGATGGAACGCCCCCTCGGCAAGCCGAGGGGGGAGTGTCTGCAGGTACAAAACGGGATTGGAGCATGCTCCAGTCCCGTTTTTTTATCTGCAATTTGATCAGGAAAGGTTGGTCATGTCCAATGGAGCGATATCAGTATCCCTTTACCGCCATTGTGGGTCAGGAGAAACTCAAGACCGCACTGCTCCTCAACCTGGTGGACCCGCACCTGGGCGGCGTGCTCATTCAGGGCGAGAAGGGAACGGCCAAGTCCACCGCGGTACGCGGACTGGAGGCCCTGATGGACGAAGTGGAAGTGGCGGAAGGATGTCCCTTTCACTGCCGGATGGACGGAGATACGCTGTGTGACGAATGCCGCAGCCATCCGGACCGGAAGGCGGTCCGTTACCGAAGGCGGGTGGTGGAGCTGCCGGTGAGCGCCACGGAGGACCGGGTCGTCGGAACGCTGGCTCTGGAGCGGGCGCTGAAAGAGGGCGTAAAGGCATTTGAGCCGGGCCTGCTGGCCCAGGCCAACGGAAATATTCTCTACGTGGACGAGATCAACCTGCTGGAAGACCACATTGTGGATGTGCTGCTGGACTCCGCCGCGATGGGGGTGAACACCGTGGAGCGGGAGGGCGTCTCCTACAGCCATCCGGCCCGCTTTGTGCTGGTCGGGACCATGAACCCGGAGGAGGGAGACCTCCGCCCGCAGCTCCTGGACCGGTTTGGCCTGATGGTGGAAGTGCACGGGGAACAGGAACTGGAGGCCCGCAAGGAGGTGGTGCGCCGCCGGCTGGCCTTTGAGGCAGATCCCGCCGCCTTCTGTGCTGCGTATGAGCCGGAGCAGGAGAAGCTGCGCCGGCAGATCGCAGAGGCGAGTGCCCGGCTGGCTCAGGTTCAGCTGCCGGAGGGCCTCTTTGACACCGTGGCCCGGGTCTGCACGGCGCTTCAGGTGGACGGCCATCGGGCGGACATCACGATGCTCAAGACGGCCCGGGCCCTGGCCGCGCTGGCGGGCCGCCCGGCGGCGGAGGAGGCGGATCTGCGGCAAGCGGCGGAGTTGGCGCTGCCCCACCGGCTGCGCCGCACCCCGTTTGAACAGGCCGGAAGTGCCCGGATCAACTGGGAGGAATTGTCCCATGGATAGACTTCTGTACCCGTTTTCCGCTGTGGTGGGCCAGGATAGGGTAAAGGAGGCCCTCCTCTGTCTGGCGGTGGAGCCGCGCATCGGCGGAGTGCTGCTGTGCGGCGAAAAGGGGACGGCCAAGTCCACCCTGGTGCGGGCCCTGGGCGGCCTGGCGGGCGTGCGGCTGATGGAACTGCCGGTCAGCACTTCGGAGGACATGCTGCTGGGCGGTGTGGATCTGGAGCTTGCCGTGCGCACCGGACGGCGGCAGTTTCAGCCCGGTCTGCTGGCCCGGGCGGACGGGGCGATCCTTTACGCCGATGAGGTCAACCTGCTGCCCGCCGCTCTGAGCAGTGCACTGCTGGACACGTTGGAGAGCGGAGTGTGCCGGGTGGAGCGGGAGGGCATCTCCTACACCTGTCCCGCTCGCTTTTCCCTGGTGGGGACAATGAATCCGGAGGAGGGAACACTCCGGCCCCAGCTCCTGGATCGCTTTGGACTTTACGTGGCGGTGGAAGGGGAAAGGGAGCCGGAGGCCCGGAAAGAGGTGGTGCGCCGCACCCTGGATTTTGAGGCAGACCCTGTGGGCTTTCGGAACCGATGGGCCAGACAGGAGGCGCGCCTCGCTGAGACGCTGGCTGCCGCACGCCGGATCCTGCCGCAGGTGGCAGTAGGAGCGGCGGAGGAACAGGAAATCTGCCTGCTGGCTCAGCAGGCCAATGCCGCCGGACACCGGGCGGAACTGGCCATCCTGCACACCGCCCGGGCGTTGGCGGCTCTCGCAGGGAGGACCTATCTGAACAGAGAGGATCTCCGCAGGGCGGCGGAGCTGGCGCTGCCCCACCGCGGAAGGGAGGGCGGAGAGCCGCCGCAGGAGCGGCAATCGCCTCCCCCCCGGGAGCAGCAGCCGGATCACACTCCGGAGTCCGGGGAGATGCCGACGGACGGTAGCTGTTCCGCGGCACCGCCGACTCCGGCGGAGGACACATCCCCCCGGCCGCCCGCCGGACAGGGGGAGTCACCGGATCGGCTGGAACGGGGGGAAGAGACCTACGAGGTGCGGGCCCTGCTGACTGGGCGAGCCGACCGCTTGGCCCGGAAAGGCAGCGGGCGGCGCAGCAAGACTCGGTCCGCCACCCGGCGGGGCCGGGCGGTGTGCGACCGCATCCCGCATGGAAAGGCGGAAGATCTGGCCATCGGCGCCACGCTGCGGGCTGCCGCGCCCCATCAGCTGGCCCGGGGCGGCGGCGCGTCAGGGCTGGTGATTCTGCCGTCCGATCTGCGGGAGAAAGTGCGGGAGAGCCGCGTGGGCGCGGATATCGTGTTTGCGGTGGATGCCAGCGGCTCTATGGGGGCGGCAAGGCGGATGAAGGAGGTCAAAGAGGCAGTGCTCTCGCTGCTGATGGACTCCTACCAGCGGCGTGACCGGGTGGGGCTGGTGGCCTTCCGGGGCGGAGAGGCAGATTGCCTTTTGGAGCTCACCCGGAGTGTGGAGCTGGCCCAGCGGGAACTGCAGTCCCTTCCCACCGGCGGGCGCACCCCGTTGGCGGCAGGGCTGCAGGAGGCGTGCCGCGTTTTGGAGTGTCAGCGGCGCCGGGTGAAAGAGTCTTTGCCCCTGCTGGTGCTCATTACAGACGGGCGGGCCAACTTCAGCCAGGGCGGAGATCCGGTGGAGGAGGCCTTGCTGGCGGCAAGGCGGGTGGCGGAGGCCAGAATTCCGGCCGTGGTCATTGACACCGAGCGTCAGTTCATCTCGTTGGGGCTGGCGGCCCGGCTGGCACAGGTGATGGGGGCTCCCTGCTACCGGGTGGAAGAGCTGCGGGCCAGGTCCCTCGCGCAGCTGGTACGCGGGCACAGTCCGGTGGTAATCTGAGGAGGTATCCATGGTAAAACTTTTGTTTGTGCTCATGAATGAATACCGGCTCTGGGCCATGCCCCAGGCGCTGGCCACCCTGGAAGAGCGGTACCCCGGCGCATCGGAGGGGCAGGTCTACTCCATCCGGGAGGTCAATGCCTCCGCAGAACTGGAACAGAGGTTGCTGGATGCCGCCGGCCAGGCGGATATGGCCTTTTTGGCCTCTCACGGCTCGATCCAGAATCTTCACTGCTTTCCCCGGCTGTGGAAGGCGCTGGCTGGACGTCCGGTTTACTTCACCTCCACCATGGGGGATGAGCTGGCGGAACTCCTTCCGGAGTCAGAGCTGGAGCCGCCGGTCTACGCCGCTCTGGACGCCTACTATCAGGCGGGGAGCCAGGCGGATCTGGAAAGGCTGGTGCTGTGTGCGCTCAATCACTGCTTTGGCGGGGACTACCCTCTTTCACCCCCCAGTCCGATCCGGGGGCAGGGGATCTATACGCTGGAGGGCCTTCTGCCGCTGGAGGCCGAGGGGGCCTTTCAGGCGCGGATGGCCGCGGAGTCCAGGCCGGTGATCGGCGTGCTGATCCACGATCACTACACCAAGACCGGGAATCTGGAACATGTGGATGCCCTGCTGAGGGCCATCCAGGCCCGGGGCTGTGTGCCCTACGCCCTGTCCGACTCCTTTGCGTCGGATCACACGGCGCAGCAGGGAATGCTGTACCGGATGGCACGGGCCTACCGGCGGGCAGACGGCAGTCCGATTCCGGCGGCTCTGGTAGTGTCGTACGGCTTCAGCCTGACGACCCTGTCGGGGCAGGAGGTCCGGGCGGGCCAGGTGCCGGCCAGCGTATTTGAGGATTGGGGCCTTCCGGTCATCCAGGCGCTTACGACTTATTTCAACGCCGAGGAGTATCACAGGGACATCCGCGGACTGGATCTGGTCTCCCTGCCCATCTGCGTGTACCAGCCGGAGTTCGACGGACAGCTTATCTCCGTGCCCTATGCGGTGACCGAGCGGGCGGCGGACGGGCGGAAGGTCTGCCGTCCGTTGCCTGACCGGGCGGCCCGGGTGGCCGAGCTGGCCTGCCGCTGGGCCCGGCTGGCCCGAAAACCCATGGAAGAGAAGAGGCTGGCGATCATCTTTCACAATATGCCGCCCCGCAACGATACCATCGGTAGTGCCCACGGTCTGGACACGCCGGAGACGGTGTTCCGGATGGTGCGGGCGCTGGAGGAGCAGGGACTGCGGACTGCGTGCCCGTTTGCCAGCGGTGCGGAGATCATCGAACGCATCCGGGCTGCGGTAACCAATGACGGGCGCTGGCTTTCGCCGGAGGCCGCCCTGGAGCGGGCGGCAGCCACGGTGCCAGCAGCCCAGTATCAGGCGTGGTTTAGCCGGCTTCCCACTGAGACCCGTGCACAGATGGAGAAGAGCTGGGGGCCGGCGCCCGGCACTATCATGGTGTCTGGCGGGCAGATCGTCATTCCTGGCATCTGTAACGGAAATCTGTTTGTGGGGGTGCAGCCGCTGCGCGCTTCGCCCGAACAGGCCGAGGCCCTTTACCACAGCACCGACAGCACGCCGCCCCACTCCTACCTGGCATTTTACCGGTGGGTGGACGAGGTGTTCGGGGCGGACGTGGTGATCCATGTGGGAACCCACGGCACTCTGGAGTGGCTGCCGGGCAAGGAGATTGGCCTGTCTGCCGGCTGTTTCGGGGATATCTGCATCGGCGGAGTGCCTCACCTGTATCTCTACAACATCAGCATCCTAGGCGAGGGAATGCAGGCCAAGCGGCGCTCCTACGCCTGCATCCTTGACCACCTGATCCCCTCCATGGACGATGCGGACACCTATGGAGGCCTGACAGATCTAGATGAGGCGATCGACGGCTATTACCACGCCAGACAGGCCCGGCCGGCGCAGGTGCCCGCACTGTTGGAGCAGATCTTCCGTCTGGCGGAAGATCTGCATCTCACCGAAGATCTGAAGTTGGACCGCAAAGCCCTGGAGGCCGACTCGGAAGAGGGCGTGAACCGCATCCACCGCTGGGTGAGCCGAATCAAGACCTCCCTTGTGCGGGACGGGCTGCACATCTACGGCCAGGTTCCGGAAGAGGAGCGGCTTGACAATCTGGCAAGGGCCCTGGTCCGCGTGCCCAACGGCACAGTGCCTGCCCTGGAGGACAGCATTCTGCTGGCCCAGGGCTGGGACCCGGAGGAGCTGCGGGCTGCGCCGGAGCGGGGCTATCCGGATGGCCGAACCGGCTTGCGCATCCGGGACGGGGCCACGGAAACGGCCCGCCGGATCTTTGCGCGCCTGGCGGAGGAGGAATACCGGCCGGAGGGGGCGGAGAGAATTGTGGCGGATGAGCATTTTCCGGGAGACACCGGACCGCTAAGCCGGGTGCTGGAATTTGTGTGCCGTCAGGTGGTGCCTCGTCTCCTCCGCACCACGGAGGAGACAGACCTGCTGCTGGCCGGTGTGGAGGGGCGCTTTATTCCGCCCCTGCCCGGGGGAAGTCCTTCCCGCGGAAATGTACATATCCTGCCGACCGGGCGGAATTTTTACGCCATTGACCCTGCCGCGGTGCCCAGCCGGGCGGCCTGGGCGGTGGGCAGGACGCTGGCGGAGCAGGCGGTGGAGGCCTATCGCGCGCAGAAGGGGCAGCCCTGGCCGGAGAGCGTGGCCGTTGTGGTCTACTCCGACGAGTGCATGAAAACCCACGGAGAGGACATCGCGGAGGTGTTCGCCCTGATGGGAGTGCGGCCCTGCTATCTGGGGCACACGGACAAGGTGGTGGGGGTGGAGCCCATCCCGCTGGCGGAGCTGGGGCGGCCCCGCATCGACGCGGTGCTGCGCATCAGCGGACTGTTCCGCGACACGTTCCCCAATGTGGTGGAGCTGGTGGAGCGGGCGGTGCTCACTGTGGCGGGTCTGGATGAGGACCCGGAACAGAATTTTGTGAAGAAGCACACGGATCAGGAACGGGAGCGACTGATATCCCAGGGACTGAGCGAAAATGAGGCGGCTGAGCAGTCCTCCCTGCGGGTGTTCGGCTGTCCGCCCGGCAGCTACGGAGCCGGGGTGAGCAAGGCCATCCACAGCCGGAACTGGAAGGACTGGACCGACCTGAGCAAGGTCTACACCCTCTGGAGTTCCCACGGGTACAGCAGCCGCTTCCACGGCCAGGCCATGCCGGAGCTGTTCCGCAGCCGGCTGTCGTCGGTGGGGGTAACCATCAAGAATGAGTCCTCTCTGGAGATCGACATGCTGGACAGCGATGACTTTTACAGCTATCATGGCGGCCTCATCGCCTGTGTCAGGGACTGCAGCGGAGAAAAGCCCGTCTCCCTCTCAGGGCTCACCGCCGATCCGGCCCGTCCGGAAACCACAGATGTGGAGACGGAGCTGGCCCGGGTCATGCGCAGCCGGATTCTGAACCCCAAATGGCTGGAGGGACTTAAACGGCACGGATATAAGGGCGCCCAGGAGCTGTCCACCACCTTTGACACCTTCTTTGGATGGGATGCCGCAGCGGAAGTGTCCTCCAACTGGATGTATGACGCCATGGCACGGCAATTTCTGCTGGATGACGAGACGCGGCAGTGGATGGAGCAGGTCAATGACGCGGCAGTGCTTCAGATGAGTGAACGCTTTCTGGAGGCCCATCAGCGCGGCATGTGGCAGGCAGAGGAAGAGGATCTGCGGGCCATCCAGCGCATCTACATGGACATGGAGGGCGTCATGGAGGACGGCTACCAATGAAAGCGGGACTGGACACCCTGGTTCTGCGCCTTACCAACCGGTGCAACCTGACCTGTGCCTACTGTTATGCCGAGGGGTGCGCAGCGGGTGAGGATCTGCCGCAGGATCTGGCCGCGGAGGCTGTGGCCCGGGCCTGTCCGCCGGGGGGACGGCTGCACGTCCAATTCACCGGCGGAGAACCGCTGCTGCGCTGGGATACGGCGCGGCGGGTGCTGGATTTCGGACAGGCCACCGGCCGGAAGCTGTACGCCTCCCTGCAGACCAACGGAACCCTGCTCACCCCGAAGCTCTGCCGGGAGATCAGGGCGAGGGGGGTCGCAGTGGGGGTGAGCCTGGACGGCGTTGCCGGGGAGAACGCTGCGCGGTTCTTTCCGGGCGGCGCCCCCTCGTTTCCCGCTGTGGTCCGGGGGCTGCAGATGCTGGCGGAGGCCGGTATGACTGTCAATCTGACCGCCGTGGTGACCGCGGTCAATGCGAAACACCTGGACCGCCTGCTGGACTTCGGACTCTGGTGCGGCAATGTCTACGGTGTGGGCCTGGACCTGATTCGGCCGCAGGGGAGGGGAACGTCGTCAAGACTGTCCCCCTCGCCGCAGGCGCTGGAAGAGGGGTTGAACCGTCTGCTGGCCCGGCATGACGAGCTGGCCGCCCTGGGGCATCCCGTCAGGCTCAAGGAGCTGGAACGCCTGCGCCTGCTGCTGCGCACCGGCCGGAAACGGACCTGTTACTGCAACGCGCAGACGGGGCGTTCCCTGGCTGTGACACCGGACGGCCGCCTGTGGCCCTGTTCCGCCCTGGCCGGCGCGGAGCGCTGCCTTCTGGGACAGGTGGGCATGGAAGGGGACTTTCCGGAGCAGCCCTGCCCGGGACTGGAGCTTGCGGACCGCTGCGTGCGCTGCCCGGCGGCCGGCCTCTGCGGCGGAGGGTGTCCGGCCTCCCGGGTGAATGTTTTCTCTCCGCTGGACTGTCAGATGCATCGGAGGATGCTGGAACACGCCTGCCGGCTGGAGGGGAAACTGGAGCTGTGGAATACGTGGAAAAGCACGTTTCCAGATAGAGAAGAAGCAAATCATGAGGAGGAATTGCAATGAAAAAACATCTGCACAGAGTGATTGGCCTTTGCGCTGCCGTCGTGATGCTGCTTGCAGCGGCAGGCTGCAGTCAGCAGGCTGCGCCGGAGAGTTCCAGCACACCGCCCGTGGTCGAGACGGACGCGACAGACCCCAATGATCTGACTGTCGTACGCAGCATGGAGCTTGCGTATGCCAACAACTTTGCGGTAGACTACTGTGCTAACGGCTGCAAGATCATCACTGACGGTGCAGGGCAGAAATTCCTTTGGGTGCCGGAGGGGGGATCGGTGCCCCAGGACGTGGAAGGGATGACCGTGCTCCAGGCTCCGCTGACCAAGATCGGCTGCTTTTCCACCACGCACGCCACCCTGTTCCACGCCATCGGGGCCCTGGATAAGGTCAGCCTGGTGACCACGGACAAGGACAAGTGGTATATTGACCAGATTGCCCAGCAGATCGAGGACGGTACCACCACCTATGTGGGCAAGAATTCCGCCCCCGACTACGAGCTGATCAGCGCCGCCGCTCCTCAGGTCATCCTGATCTCTGCCAACACCATGCACGGGAGCGACGAGGTGTTAGCCAAGCTGGACGAGTTGGGAATCCCCTACATCGCCGACAGCCAGCACCTGGAAAATCACCCCCTCGGCCGCGTGGAGTGGGTCAAGCTGGTGGGCGCTCTGCTGGACATGGAGGACGAGGCGGACGCCTACTTCAACGAGGAGGTTGAGCGGGTGCAGGCCGTGGCCGATCAGGTGGCCCAGGAGACCGAGCATCCTTCCGTCATCCAGACCTATGTGTTCAAAGGCACCGTGTATGTGCGCAACGGCGGCGACTACGTCAACAAGATGCTGGAGCTGGCCGGCGGCGACTATCCCTTTGCCGATCTGGAGCCCGATCAGGGCGGCAACACCAAGATGACGGTGGAGGAATTTTACCAGGGTGCGGTGGATGCCGACGTGCTGATCTACGACAACACCAGCGACGTGAGCGTCTCCACCGTGGCCGACATCCTGGCCAACGGCGACTATCTTGCGGATATGAAGGCCATTCGGGAGGGGAATGTCTGGGGCATCCAGAAGAACTACTGGCAGTCTGCGGACGACGTGGCCACCATGATCGAGGACATCGCGACCATTCTCTACCACCCCGAGAATGCCGATCAGCTGCACTACTTCTACAAGCTGCCCACCGAATGAGAAAACGCAGGACCCGACCCGAACGGTCGGGCCCTGCCGGGAGGCGCCCGCCCCGGCGGGC
>NZ_JH417802.1 GCF_000239295.1 Flavonifractor plautii ATCC 29863 | reverse complement strand
TCAGATGTCCAATATGTATTGTAGTCCTACAACGCCCGCGGGCTCCGGGATAAAGTGGACTCTTGACTTTCCTCCCCCTCAGTGATATAGTAGGTCCGTTCAAATTGGCTTTGACGGAGACGAACCCGCACAGCGGCGGACAGAGAGGGACCCGTTTGGTGGAAGGGTCCCACGACACGCGGCGGCTGTACCACTCCCGAGCCGCCCGGGATGACCGGGCCGGGGCTTTCCCGTTACAGGAAGTCACAAGCGGCCAGTTGCCACGCTGCGCGCCCTCTGCGGCGGCCAGCTGTTCCACGCTGTGCCGAACCTGCCGCCGGGCTTTTGCCCGACCGTTCGTTCGGCCTGCGCGTGTTGCGGTTGTCCTGCCGGGCGTCTGTGCGTCTCTGGCAAGCAGGGTGGAACCGTGGGACGTATGACAGCGCCTCACCCCTGACACACTCAGGGGTGAGGCGCTTTTTTGCTGTAACCCCGCCGCATTTTACCGGGGCGCGCGCCGTGTGCCGCCCCCCACAGACGAAAAGGAGGTTATCAGAATGTCCGAAGAGAACAAGAACAGCGAATTTTCCTTTGAAAACGAGAGCTACCGCAAGACCTACTGGCACACCTGCTCCCACATTCTGGCCCAGGCGGTGAAGCGCCTGTACCCGGAGGTAAAGCTGGCCATCGGCCCCTCCATCGACGAGGGCTTTTACTACGACATGGACTCCCCCTTCCCCTTCACTCCGGAGATCCTGGAGAAGCTTGAGGGAGAGATGCGCAAGATCTGCAAGGAGAAGCTGAAGCTGGAGCGCTTTGAGCTGCCCCGGGAAGAGGCTCTCAAGTTCATGGAGGAGAAGGGCGAGCCCTACAAGGTGGAGCTGATCCACGATCTGCCGGAGGACGCCCACATCTCCTTCTACAAGCAGGGCGAGTTCACCGACCTGTGCGCCGGCCCCCACCTGGACTCCACCGGCCGGGTCAAGGGCAACGCCATCAAGCTGACCGCCTGCAACGCCGCCTACTGGCGGGGCGACTCCAGCCGCCAGACCCTCCAGCGCATCTACGGCATCGCCTTCCCCAAGAAGGACGAGCTGGACGCCTACCTCCAGCGCATTGAGGAGGCCAAGAAGCGGGATCACCGCAGGCTGGGGAAGGAGCTGGGCCTGTTCACCATTATGGACGAGGGCCCCGGCTTCCCCTTCTTCCTGCCCCGCGGCATGGTGCTGAAGAACACGCTGATCGACTACTGGCGGCAGGTGCACAAGCGCTACGGCTATGTGGAGATCTCCACCCCCATCATGCTCAACCGCTCCCTGTGGGAGCGCTCCGGCCACTGGGACCACTACAAGAACAACATGTACACCACCGTCATCGACGAGGAGGACTTCGCCGTCAAGCCCATGAACTGTCCCGGCGGCATGCTGGTCTACAAAAACGAGCCCCACTCCTACCGGGATCTCCCCCTGCGGGTGGGCGAGCTGGGCCTGGTGCACCGGCACGAGCTGTCCGGCGCCCTCCACGGCCTGTTCCGGGTGCGCTGCTTCACCCAGGACGACGCCCACATCTTCATGACCCCCGACCAGCTCAAGGACGAGATCAAGAACGTGGTCAAGCTCTTTGACGAGGTGTACTCCGTCTTTGGCCTGCACTATGAGATCGAGCTGTCCACCATGCCGGAGGATCACATCGGCACCGTGGAGCAGTGGGAGCACAACCAGGACATCCTGAAAGAGGCCATCACCGAGATGGGCAAGACCTACGTGATCAACGAGGGCGACGGCGCCTTCTACGGCCCCAAGCTGGACTTCCACCTGGCCGACTCCCTCGGCCGCACCTGGCAGTGCGGCACCATCCAGCTCGACTCCCAGCTCCCCGAGCGCTTTGAGCTGGAGTACGTGGGCGCGGACAACGAGAAGCACCGCCCCATCATGATCCACCGGGTGGTGCTGGGCTCCATCGAGCGGTTCATCGGCGTCATCACCGAGCACTTCGCCGGCGCCTTCCCCACCTGGCTGGCCCCGGTGCAGGTCAAGGTGCTCCCCATCACCGACCGGGCGGCGGAGTACGCCGACCAGGTGGCCGCCAAGCTGGACGCGCTGGGCTACCGGGTGGAGACCGACCACCGCAGCGAGAAGATCGGCTTCAAGATCCGCCAGGCCCAGTTGGAGAAGGTGCCCTATATGCTGGTGGTGGGCGACAAGGAGGCCGAGACCGGCGGCGTGGCCGTGCGCAACCGCCACGGCGGGCAGACCGTCATGAGCTTCGACGCCTTTGCCGCCAAGCTCAGGGACGAGGTGGACTCCAAGGCCCTGGAGCAGAACTGACCTTTCCCCCGATTTTGACACGCCCTGGGCGGCCATAGGCCGCCCAGGGCGTATCTGTTCTTGTCTTGCGGGCCCTCTCCCTTTCCCGCTCTCCAGGTCTCTTTCCGCGGACAGACCTTTCCATAGACCCCCAATCTCTCAAGAACACACAGCGGCGGCCCGCGCATCCACGCAAGCCGCCGCTATTCCTTTGCCTTCATCGCGTCCACCAGCCGGGCCAGCGCCTCCGCCTCCCGCTCCGTCAGCCCGTCGGTGTGAATCGCCGGAGCACTCTCCCGCTCCGGGAACACCAGCGCATCCACCGAGAAGTCCAGCAGCTCCATCATCTGAAAGAGTAATGGAACGGACGGCAACCGACGGGATCCTTCTATATTTTTTAGGTGGATCGGCGTAATGTCCAGCATTTCAGCCAGACACTCCTGTGTTAGCCCTTTTTTCATGCGGGCGGTGCGAATGGTCTCTCCCAGCGCCCTGCGATCCAGTTCCATCCTCATATCTAACAGCACCCCTTTTAGGTATCTTAAAGTTAATATTCTCTATTGCAAATTTCCTAAAAGATTATTATAATAGATGCTATAAGATACCCCTCACTAAAATGAACTGCGATTACTGGGGTGATTATATGTGGGAAGTCGTAGCTTTTGTCATTATCATAGTTATCGGAATTTTCTATCTCATAGGTACTTATTTTGGCGCTGGTGCCGTTATTTTAGTAATCGGCGCTATTGTATTTGGATTTTATAAATTTCTTCATTTTGGTGATACAGCAGAAGAAGAATCCGAATATGTAGAAAACGCTCTCAAGTTTATAGAATTTACGAAAAGATTAAATTCCCCTCTGCTTACGTTATTTGCCACTCCCAAACATATTGGAGTCGTTTTATCTGATGATGCTTTGGGTATATGTGTGCAAATGTGTTTGGCTACAACCTCAGATGCGAGGTTAGAAAAAGCCAGGCGTGATCTATTGGAAAAAGAGCTGGTAAAGCATATTGATGGTAATAATGGATTGCAATTATACAGAGAGCTATGCTTAGATGTCGACTTGTGGAAGCATGATGAAGATCATCCGATTATATTAAAATATCTTCTGCCGCCGTATAATAGAGCCCGGAGCGAATTACAACAATTAGATACATATATAAATGCACTCAAGCGCCGATACAAAAAGCAATACCAAAAAGAACTAAAGATTGTTACTTGGATTGATTATAAATAAAACGAGAGGTGAACACGATGCCATCCAGCGACTACAACAAGTACCTCGCCGCCATCAAGGCGGCCAACGACATGGAGAACAAAGAGCTTTTGCGGCAGATCAAAAACGAGCTTATCGCCAATTACGGCCTCATGGACGACGACGTGGACTATCTGCTCCGGCAGTTCCGCTACAACGTCTGACTGACAGAGGGGTGCCCCGGCCGCAGGCCGGGGCA
>NZ_JH417801.1:16236-35072 GCF_000239295.1 Flavonifractor plautii ATCC 29863 | reverse complement strand
GCCGGGCGGTGCCTGCCGCAGCAGACCTCTGTAGGGGCCGATGCCCACATCGGCCCGCACCTCCGGGCCACTGGCCAGCTCCGGGCGGGTGTGGGCACCCGCCCCTACGTCCAAGCGCCGCAGAATAGCCTGCTGGAAACGGAACCCCGGAAAGGTAGGGGCGGCCCCTGTATGCGGGAGACGGCGGGGCGCTTACTCCAGAGGGAGGATCACCCTGCGGTAGATACGCCGCAGGAAGATCACACAGAGGGCCAGAGAGGCCAGCTCCGCGATAGGAAAGGCCCACCAGACGGCGGTGACGCTGCCGCTGAGGGACAGGAAGAACGCCGCGGGCAGGAGGATCAGGAGCTGACGGACAATAGAGATCATCATGCTCAGCAGGCCATTGCCCAGGGCCTGGAAGGTGGAGGAGCAGATGATGCTGAAGCCCGCGAAGACAAAACACAGGCTGATGATGCGCAGGGCGGGCACACCGATGGCCAGCATGTCGGCGGACGCCTCAAACAAGCCGAGAATATCCGCCGGGAAGAGCTGAATGACCACCAGTCCCACCAGCATGATGGCCACGGCCAGGAGGGCACTGAATTTCACCGTGTCCACCAGGCGTTTACGCTTACGGGCGCCGTAGTTGTAGGAGACGATGGGCACCATGCCGTTGTTGAGGCCGAACACCGGCATGAACACGAAGCTCTGGAGCTTGAAATACACGTTGAACACGGCCACGGCGGTGGACGAGAAGGCGAACAGGATCTGGTTCATACCGAAGGTCATCACCGAGCCGATGGAGTTGAGAATGATGGACGGCGCGCCCACGGAGTAGATGTTTCGGATCACCGGGCCGTTGGGGCGGAAGCCCCGGAGGGTTGGGTGGATATCGTGGTTGCAGGTGAGGTTGAACAGCACCGCCAGGACGGCCGCCACGATCTGGCCCAGGACGGTGGCTGCGGCAGCCCCCGCCACCTCCATGCGGGGGAAGGGGCCCAGGCCGAAGATGAGCACCGGGTCCATGATGATGTTGATGATGGCCCCGGTGCCCTGGGTGATCATGGTGTAGAAGGTGCGCCCGGTGGCCTGGAGCAGCCGTTCGAACATAATTTCCAGGAACAGCCCGAAGGACAGGCCGCCGCAGATGCGCATATAGGCGGTGCCGGAGGAGACGATATCGGGGATATCGGTCTGTACAGCGATGAAGGGGTGGGCCAGGGTGAGCCCGGCCACCGTAAAGACCAGCGTGGAGAGCACCGCCAAAAACACGCCGTTTTCCGCCGCGCGGTTGGCGGCATCATAGTTCTTCTCCCCCAGGCTGCGGGAGAGGAAGGCGTTCACACCTACGCCGGTGCCCACGCCCACGGCGATCATCAAATTCTGAAAAGGGAACACCATGCCCACTGCCGTCAGGGCGTTCTCGCTGAGCTTGGCCACGAAATAGCTGTCCACCACGTTGTAGAGCGCCTGCACCAGCATGGCGATCATCATAGGCAGAGACATGGAGAGCACCAGCCGCCGGACCGGCATGGTGCCCATTTTGTTTTCCCGCAGTTCTTCTGACATAACCGACCTCCAAACACCAAAACAGGGCCGCAGCAAACTGCTGCGGCCAAATAAAAGTGATTGGTTTTATTTTACTGGAATTGCGGCGGTTCGTCAATCCTTTTGTGGAATCAGGGCGTTTTTTCAAACAAGGAGGGGCGGCCCAGGTCGGTAAAGCCCGCGGCCTTGGCGTCGGAGGAGCACACCACGCCCCCCAGGGAGTAGGAACAGTGGAGTACCAGAAGCCCTCCGTCCTCTCCCCGGCCAGCCACGATCCCCACATGGGACAGGTCGGGATAGAAGGCCAGATCGCCGGGGAGGGCGTCGGCCCAGTCCACCGGGGCGCACAGGGCCCGCTGGGCCCGCACGCCGTTGCCCACGGCGGCAAAGGCGGCGGGGTCTCCGGCGGCGTTGACGGCGCACCAGGATACGAAGCCGGAGCAGTCCAACCCAAAAGGCAGGCTCTCCCCGCTGGTGCTGCTGCCCGGGGCCGTGACCACTGCCGGGACGCCCCAGCGCGCGTCCCACCCCACCGCGTCCGACTTGCCGCCCCAGAAGTAGCCCACCCGCCCCACCAGGGCGGCCCCGCTCTCCACAAAGGCCCGGCGCAGGGGGGACAGCTCCGCCGGAAGGGCGGCGGCGATGCGCTCCCCCACCTCGCCCTGGGGCAGCGGCGTGGGGACGGATGGGACCGGAGTACGGAGGAGCAGCCCCGCCAGCACCCCGGTCAGCAGCAGAAGGACGGACAGGTGGGGCCGGATGGAGCCGCTACCCCTCCCCATGCTCCAGCCGCTCCAGCAGGCCCTCCAGATTGCGCACGGTGCCCTCGTTTAAATAGTGCTCCACCTGCTCCACCAGCTCCAGCTCGTCCGTGGAGCCGTTGAGCATACAGAAAAAGCGGTGGAGCACCTCGTGCCGGTGGAGCAGCCAGCGCCCCACCGACCACCCCTTCTCTGTGGGCTGGATCAGGCCGTACTTTTCAAAGGCCACCAGCCCCAGCGCGCGGAGCTGATACACCATCTTGGAGGCCGAGGAGGGACGCACGTTGAGCCCCTCCGCCAGCAGGCCGATGCGCGCACAGCCGTCTGCCTCCGCCTGGCGGCAGATCATCTCCAAATAATCCTCCATCGCCCCCGTAAGGGCGTGTTGACTGCGCATCTGATAGCCCTTCTGGGTGTAAAAATCCGGTTTTCCCTCCTGGGACATGCACACACGCCTCCCGTCCTCCGGCACCCTTTCGGGGCCGCGGCAATAGGATAGAGCACGGAAACAAAGTTTCCTCAAGCTAATGTATGTAAGGAGACCGGCGATATGAATCCATCTTCTTTGAACAGCCTCCGCGTGGGCCAGAGCGCCCGCGTCAGCCATATTGAGGCCGAGCCCGCCATGCGCCGCCGCCTGCTGGACATCGGCCTGATCCCCGGCACCCGGGTGACCTGTACGGCGGTGAGTCCCGCCGGCGATCCGGCGGCCTACCTGATCCGCGGCGCCGTCATCGCCCTGCGGGGCCGTGACGCCGGGGGCGTGTACCTGGGGGACGCCCTATGGGACTGACCAGCACCTCCACCGGCGCCGGGGCGGCGGACACCGCCCTGGTGCTCCGGCGTGAGCGGCCCGATGACCGCATCGTGGCCCTGGCGGGCAATCCCAACGTGGGCAAGTCCACCGTGTTCAACGCCCATACCGGCCTGCGCCAGCACACCGGCAACTGGCCGGGCAAGACAGTGACCAGCGCCCAGGGCCGCTGTGAGCGGGGCGGCCGGGGCTATGTGCTGGTGGACCTCCCCGGCACCTACTCCCTCATGGCCCACTCCGCCGAGGAGGAGGTGGCCAGGGACTTCCTTTGCTTCGGCGGCGCGGACGGGGCGGTGGTGGTGTGCGACGCCACCTGCCTGGAGCGCAACCTGAATCTGGTACTCCAGACCCTGGAGCTCCAGCCCCGCACCGTGGTGTGCGTCAACCTCCTGGACGAGGCGGAGCGCAAGGGTGTCCGGGTGGAGCTGGAGGGGCTGTCCCGCCGTCTGGGGGTGCCCGTGGTGGGCGCCGCCGCCGGCCGGGGGGAAGGGCTGGAGGCGCTGATGGCGGCGGTAGAGGGGGTGATCTCCGCCCCGGAGCCGCCTACCCCTGTTCCGGTGCGCTACCCGCCCCCGGTGGAGTTTGCCGTGGCCTCCCTTCGGCCCCTGCTGGAGCCCCGCCTGAGGGGCCGCCTCCCCGCCCGCTGGACGGCCCTGCGCCTGCTGGAGGGGGACGGGGCCTTTCTGGACCGGCTTTCCGCCGCTCTGGAGTGGGACCCCCGGGCGGACGCCGCCCTGTGGGGGGCGGTCGAGGAGGCCCGCGCCGATCTGGAGCGGCAGGGCCTGGGTGGCGGCGCCTGGTGCGAGCGGGTGGTGTCCGCTCTGGTGGAGACCGCCGAGGCCATCGGCGCGGCCTCCGTCACCCAGCTCCGGTCCGCCGCCGGGCGGCGGGAGCAGCGGCTGGACCGGCTGCTTACCTCCCACGCCACCGGCATCCCCCTGATGCTGCTCCTTCTGGCCGGGGTGCTGTGGCTCACCATCACCGGGGCCAACTACCCCTCCCAGCTCCTGTCCGACGGCCTGTTCTGGGTGCAGGACCGGCTGAGCGACCTGTTTGCCTACTTAAACGCCCCGGCGTGGCTCCACGGCGCCCTGGTTCTGGGTGTCTACCGGGTGCTGGCCTGGGTGGTGAGCGTCATGCTGCCCCCCATGGCCATCTTCTTTCCCCTGTTTACCCTGCTGGAGGACTTCGGCTACCTCCCCCGGGTGGCCTTTGTCCTGGATCACGCCTTTCAGCGGGCCAAGGCCTGCGGCAAGCAGGCCCTGACCATGTGCATGGGCTTTGGCTGCAATGCCGCCGGGGTGGTGGGCTGCCGGATCATCGACTCCCCCCGGGAGCGGCTCATCGCCATTCTGACCAACAACTTCGTGCCCTGCAACGGGCGATTCCCGCCACCGGAGAAAGGGCAAATCGCCCCGCCCGGCCAGCAGGGCCTCCAGGGCCTCCCGCCGGGCGGCGGCGTCGGCCGGGACGGCCAGGTGGATTTCAACGTGTCTCGGGTGATTGCTGCGCATATACCTCGCCTCCTGTTCCACAAGGCTATGCTCCTGGGTGGAAAAAAAGAGCGGCGCGGGCAGCGCCCGCGCCGTTAAACGGTTATTTTTTCCTGGCGGATTGCTTCAGGTTCTCGTGATCCTCCAGCAGAGCCTGGGAGGCCAGGTCGAAGGCGGCGGCGTCCTCGTAGGCGTTGACCAGCTCGCTCTCCTGCAGATCGCTGTAGTCGTGCTCTTTGCCGCGGTAGACCAGCTTGAGCAGGACTGGGGTGAGGATGGTGGTGGCGATGACCATCAGCACCACCGGGCCGAAGAACTCCTCCTTCATCAGTCCGGCGGCAATGCCGTTGTTGGCCACGATCAGGGCCACCTCGCCGCGGGAGATCATGCCCACGCCGATGCGCAGGGCGTCCTGGTTGGAGTAGCGGCACAGCTTGGCGCCCAGTCCGCACCCCACCACCTTGGACACCACGGCCCAGAGCACCAGCAGCACGGCGAAAAGCAGGATGGTGGTGCTCATCTCAGGCAGGACCACCTTCAGGCCGATGCTGGCGAAGAAGATGGGGGACAGCAGGGCGTAGGACAGGGTATCGAAGCGGTCCTGGAGGTAGGCCACCCGGCAGGTGTTGGCGAAGATCAGGCCCGCGATGTAGGCGCCGGTGATATCAGCCACGCCGAAGACCGCCTCGGCAAAGAAGGAGTAGAGCAGGCAGAAGGCGAAGGAGAGCACCACAAAGCGGCGCTTGTCCCGGCTGTACCGGCGGAACCACCAGTCCACGAACCGGTGCATGACCATCCATACCACCACGCTGACGGCGAAGAAGGCGGCGATCTTCCCCAGCACCACCCACACGTTGGCGCCACCACCGCCCAGGCTGGTGATGACGGTCAGGCCGATGATGCCCAACACATCGTCGATGATGGCCGCGCCCAGAATGGCACTGCCCGAGCGGGTGGAGAGCCGTCCGATCTCCTTCAGGGTTTCCACCGTGATACTCACCGAGGTGGCGGTGAGCACCACACCGATAAACACATTCTGGAGAAAGGCATCCGGCCCCCGGTTAAAGGCGGCAGCCAGGGCAAAGCCTCCCGCCAGAGGGACCAGCACGCCGATGAGGGCGATGACAAAGGCCGCCTTTCCCGACCGCTTGAGCTCGCCCAGATCGGTCTCCAGTCCGGCGTTGAACATGAGTACGATGACGCCCAGCTCGGCCAGTTGGTCCATCAGGGTTGTCTCTTGCAGCACTCCCAGCATGGCCGGCCCCAACAGCAGGCCCGCCAGCAGCGCACCCACTACCTGAGGCAGGGCAAACCGCTTGGTGAGGATGCCCAGCACCTTGGTGCTCAAGAGAATGACCGCGATTTCAAAGAGAAAATGATAATCCATGAACATTACCCCTCCCTGGGTGTGGAATCACCGGGGCGCGAAAAAGGGAGACCGCCCGTGCGGTCCCCCGTCGCGCTCTCAAGACTCAAGACACCGGCTCCCCGGCCGAAAACTTCTCCGCCGCCCGGCGGAATTCGCCCTCCAGCAGGCGGTCAAGCCGGCCCACGATCTCCTCCGGCTCCTCCCTCATATCGTCGGAGAGCCAGCCCATCATCATGCCGGCAATGGCGTACATGTAGAAATCAGCGAGGAAATCCAGCTCCCGCTCCGGCAGGGGCAGGTCCCGTGCACTCTCCGCCAAAGTGGAGGCGGTGATGGCACGGGCCAGGCTGAAAAAGTGGCAGTCCAGGTGGTCCCGTCCGCTGGAGCGGTATACGTGATAGATGGCCAGATGGTTGTCCTGCACATAGCGGAAGGCGGCCCGCAGGGCGTCCTGCCAGCAATCCGCCCCCCGCAGCGCCTCTGAAGTCTCATGCTCCAGAAACCAGCGCAGCAGGTCGTAGATGTCCTGAAAGTGGTAGTAGAAGGTCTGGCGGTTGACCTCGCACTCCTCTACCAGCTCTTTGACGGTGATATCATCCAAAAATTTCTTTTGCAGCAGCTTCTTCAATGCGTTCGCCAAGGCCAGCTTGGTGCTCGGGGCCAATCGCCTCACCTCCCACCGGGATTCCATAGAAGCCTACTAGGTCACATTATAGCACAGGGAGGATGGGAATTGCAATCCTATCCAAAGTATGCTATGATGGGCCGAGCAACAAAAAGGAGAGACCGTTATGATCATTGATTATCAGCCCCGGGGCGTCTGTTCCCGCCGTATGACGCTGGAGGTGGAGGAGGGCGTGATCCGCTCCATCCGCATCCAGGGCGGGTGCGACGGTAACCTGCAGGGCATCTCCCGCCTAGTGGAAGGGATGGAGGTGTCCGAGGCCATCCGCCGCCTGGACGGCATTCGCTGCGGCGGGAAGCCCACTTCCTGCCCGGATCAGTTGGCCCAGGCGCTGAAGCAGTACAAGGGGGAGTAAGAGACACCGGGACGCATGGCGTCCCGGTGTCTCTGCGTCTGGGGGAGCCGGTGAAGCTAGGCAATCTCCTGGTACGTCAGCTCTGCCGGGTTCAGGGAGAGCGTCTGGCCATCGTAGCGTACCGCCCCTGTGAGCTCTCCGATATCATTGAGGCCCCTGTCATCGGTCACGCCCAGGAAGATCCGGAGCCCGTCTCCCTCTGTTCCGAAATATACCTGACTGCCCACATACCGGCCAGCAGGCAGGCCCAGCTCCGCCGCGGCCACATCGTCGGCATCCAGCATCCCGCCCAGAGTAAGGGCCCGGCCGTCCTGTTCAAAAACGTACAGAGACCAGACATTCACCCCGGTGCCAGTGCCCGTACAGAGCATCGCCGCCAGCTCGTCGGCCCCGTCCCCGTCGTAGTCCCCCAGGGCAAGCTGGGCGGGTACGGCCTGGGGCCCGGTGTCATAGCTCAGGCTGGGGAAGCAGGCCAGCACGCCGTCCCACGCCACCAGCAGACCGTCCAGGCCGGTGGCCTTCGGGTTGAGGCCATAGAGGGCGATCCCGTTTTCCGGCAGCTCCCCAAGCAGGCGGACGGCGTCGGTCTGCCAGCCGCTGGCGTCCGCTGGCAGAGCCAATCGCTCCCAGGTCTCCCCCCGGTCCCCGCTGTATAGCACCGCATTGGAGAGGCTGTTGGAGCTGTAGCCGGTGAGCAGCATCAGGACATCCGAGCCGCTGGCGCACATGGAGGACAGCTCCCACTCTCCCGCCAGGGGGAGGGTGATCTCCTCCCAGGTGAGGCCGCCGTCAGTGGTGCGGAAGATGGGCGCGTCGTTGAAATAGCTCTGACCCAGGAAGCCAGTGTAGCTGTCGATGAAATAGGTGTAGGAGGGGTACCACATCATCCGGGCCGGGTCGGGCCGCCCAGTTTCCTGCCAGGTGCGCCCCCCGTCGCGGGTGCGGTAGACGTAGGTATCCGCGCCCCCTACGCCGTGGCCGATGGCGAACACGAACCAGCCGTTGAGGCCGTCGCTCATGCCGCCGGTGCCGCTCAGAAGACCCTCCAGGCTCTCCGCCTCGTCCCGGCCCGCCAAGTCCTGTCCGGCCCACTCGGCGGGCACGGGGACCAGGGTGTCCAGCTCCGTCCACTCCGTATCGCCGGGGTAGCGGATGCGCAGGCCCTCGTCATCCCACTCCGGCCGTGGGGTATAGGCGTAGAGCGTGAAAGCGCGGCTCTCGGTTGTGCCGTCGGCCCAGGTGTAGGTCAGGGTATAATGCTGGGTCTGGTCGGAGGAAGCGCCCGGGGCGCGACCGCCCAAATATTCCAGGCGGACACCGATGGAGCCGCCCCCGCCGCTGGACAGGCTCTCGCCCCCCTGACCCGTGGAGCCACCGTCCGCTCCCTGTCCCGCCAGGGCATAGGAGACCACGTTGTCCGGGCTGGTGATATGCAGAAAAGAGCCCATAGCCGCCGTGGCGGAGGCGTCCCCGTCCAGGTCGACACGGGTATCCCCCGCCACCACCACCGGCTCGGTGAGGGGGCCAGGGGGCACCGAAGGCAGATTGAGGCGGAATGCGTACTCCAGCTCGTGGGTGCGGATTCCCTCCTGCCAGGTGCAGGAGAGGACGTACAGCCGGGTCTCCATGCCCGCGCCCGGGGCATCCTCCCGGCTCTCCAGCCGGAGCAGCCAGCCATTGCCCGCCCCATAGGGGGAAAGTCCTACCTCCCGGGGCCAGACAGCCTGTCCGTTCTCCACCAGGTATTCCGTCATCGTCCACCGGCTGGGAAATGCCCCATTGTCCAGATAGAGGCTCACCCACGGTCTGGGCGTGGAGGCGGTGCGCTCTGTCTCCGGCAGCTCCTCCGGCCAGGTTGCCGCCTCCGGCACGCCCATGTTGACCACCGTCTCACCCCCTGCGCCGCCGGGGCCATCCTGCTCCATCTGTATCCGCAGGGTGGGATACTGGCCGTTCACAGTGGGATCGGGGAAGGGTGGGTCATTGAGCAGCAGCAGCCCCAGCGCGACCGCCAGCACAAACAGCACCGCCGCCATCCAGGGGGCGGCGGGCTTCCACTTCAGGGCCCTCCGTATGCGGTCCTTCACCCCCGTCTCCCCAAAGCCGGGGGGCAGCAGGGGCCCCCGGTTGGGCGAGGCCAGGGCCAGCAGGGCGGCGGAGTACTCCCGCGGGCTACCGCAGGCGCTGCCGAGCACCTTCTCATCGCACGCCACCTCCAGATCCCGGCCCAGCAATACCCAGGACAGCCACAGCATGGGATTGAACCAGTGCAGCCCTGCCAGGAGAAAGTACACGGCCTTATACCGGTGGTGCCCCAGCTTGATGTGGGCCCGCTCGTGGAGCAGTACCCACCGCAGGGTTTCCCCCTCCACCCCGGCGGGAACGTACACACGGGGGGTAAAGAACCCGAACACGAAGGCGGTGGGGATGCGGTCGCTCTCCCACCACCAGCCCATCTGCGCAGAGCCCCGCCAAACGGCGGTGGCCAGCCGCCGCCGCAGCCGCAGCCAGGCGAGGGCCATGTACCCCCACACCGCCAGCACCCCGGCCAGCCAGAGCCACGCCAGCACGTCCAGCACCGAGAGCCCCTCCGCGGCCGGGGCCGCCTCCTCCGGGGCGGGAACCGCCTCCGGGATGGCGAAGCTGGGAGCGGGCTCCGCCGGGAGCGCGGGGTCGGGCGCCGCAGGCAGGAGTACAATCTCCTCCGTCCGGGCCAGGGCCTCCGTCTGCTCCTGTACCGCCGGGGTGAGCCAGCCCAGCACGGAAAAGGGGCCGGTGACCAGTCCCACGGGGAGGAGCATGCGGACGGCCACCACCAGCCACAGGAGCTCGCAGGCCAGGGCGGGCAGGCGGAGCCGCCGGAACAGCCACCGCAGGGGCAGGGCGATGAGCACCACCCCGGCGGCCATCAGGCTCATCTGAAGCACCCTCAGAAACAGCTCAGTCATGGCCCCCCCTCGCTTTCGTCGAGCATCCGCCGCAGCTCGTCGGCCTCCTGCGGAGAGAGTTTCTTCTCCCGCAGGAAGGCGGCCACGAAGGCGGGCAGGGAACCGCCGAAGCCCCGTTCCACCACCGCCGCGCTCTCGTACTGGCGCACCTGCTCCCGCTTCACCAGCGCGGTGACGGTGGCGTGCTCGTTTTTCAGGAACCCCCGCCCGGCCAGCTTGCGGATGAGGTTGAACACCGTGGACTTTTTCCACCCCAGCTCCGCCTCGCACCGGCGGGCCAGGGCGGTGGAGTTCACCGGCTCCAGGTTCCACACCAGCTCCATCAGCCGGTACTCCGCGTCGAACAGCTTGTACTCCTCCATTGCATGCACCTCGTCACGGTTGGTTTGTTGAGAGAAACCTCTTTCTCGAGACTAGTTTATCCAAACAAACCTCCTTTGTCAAGGGGGATATTTCCACTCCCGCCGCGTACACATAGGGCGAAAGGGGGCGTGGCGGATGCGCTTTGCCATCTACAGCCGCAAGTCGGTGCTCACCGGCCGGGGGGAGTCCATCGAAAACCAGGTGGAGCTGTGCCGGAGCTATCTGGCGGCCCACTATCCCGGCGTAAGGCCGGAGGAGGTGGCGGTCTACGAGGACGAGGGTTTCTCAGGAAAGGATTTCCAGCGCCCCCAGTTCCGCCGGATGCTGGAGGACATCCGCCGGGCGCGGCCGGAGGCCCTGGTGTGCTACCGGCTGGACCGGGTGAGCCGCAGCGTGGGCGACTTTGCCGACCTCATCCGGCGTCTGGAGGGGTGGGGGGTGGCCTTCCTCTGCATCCGGGAGAAGTTCGACACCTCCACCCCCATGGGCAAGGCCATGATGTACATTGCCAGCGTCTTCGCCCAACTGGAGCGGGAGACCATCGCCCAGCGGGTCCGGGACAACATGTGCCTGCTGGCCCGGACGGGGCGGTGGCTGGGGGGCACCACCCCCACCGGCTTCCGGGCGGAGCGGACGGCGGAGGTGATCGTGGACGGCCGCGCCCGCACCGCCTGCCGGCTGGTCCCCGACCCCGCGGAGTGGGGCCGCGCCGCGGCCATCTTCCGGCTGTTTCTGGCCCGGCAGAGCCTCAGCGGCCTGTCCCGCGCCTTGGCGGAGGAGGGCATCACCGCCCGCACCGGGCGGCCCTTCTCCCTGCCCGGCCTGCGGGAGATTCTGCAAAACCCGGTGTACTGCGCCGCGGACCGCGACGCCTGGGACTACTTCGCCGCCCTGGGGGCGGATCTCTGCTTTCCCCGGGCGGACTGCGACGGCCGCCGGGGCCTGCTGGCCTACCAGAAGCGGGACTACACCGGCGGGCGCTCCCCCCGCAACCCGGTGGACAAGTGGATCATCGCCCTGGGGCGGCACCCCGCCTTGGTGTCCGGCGCGACGTGGAGGGCCGTTCAGGAGCTGCTCACCCCGGACCGGGCCCCGGCGGTGCACAACCGGCGGGCCCTGCTGTCCGGCCTGCTGTTCTGCGCCCGGTGCGGGGAGAAGCTGCTTCCCAAGGCCCGAAAGGGCGGTTCTTACGACTACATCTGCCGGGCCAAGCTGCGCCGGGGCGCGGCGGCCTGTTCCTGCCCCAACCTGTCCGGCGCGGCGGCCGATCAGGCGGCGCTGGACGCCCTCTCCGCCCAGTTTCCCCGCCTGGCCCCCCGGCTGGAGGAGCTGGCCCGGGAGGAGCAGCGCGCCGCGTGCCGCATCCTCCTCCAGCGGGCCGACTGGGACGGGGCGGACCTGGCCTTCACCCTCTGCCGCCTCTGAGTGTTTGCCCTTCCCCCGGTGGCCCATTCCCGACCCTCATTGCAATCATCACCATGTTCTTTGTGGGCACATCCGGCGGCCCCGGCCGCGGATTGCTGGCCGCCCTGCTCCTCACCGGGGTGATCCTGCTGGGGGTGTTCCTCACCTTCGGGGTATCCCGCCTCTTGTCAGGCACCCTTCTCCGCGGCGTGCCCTCCTCCTTCACCCTGGAGCTGCCCCCCTACCGGCGGCCCCGTATCGGGCAGGTGGTGGTGCGCTCGGTACTGGACCGCACCCTCTTTGTCCTGGGCCGGGCGGCGGCGGTGGCCGCCCCGGCAGGCCTGCTGATCTGGCTGTGCGCCAACGTGCAGGTGGGGGGCGACAGCATCCTCAACTGGTGCACCGGCTTCCTCGACCCCTTCGCCCGCCTGCTGGGCCTGGACGGGGTGATCCTCATGGCCTTCCTGCTGGGCTTCCCGGCCAACGAGATCGTGATTCCCATCATCATCATGGCCTACCTCTCCACCGGGAGCCTGCTGGAGTTCGACAGCCTGGACGCCCTGCGGCAGCTCCTGGTGGACCATGGCTGGACCTGGCTGACGGCGGTGTGCACCATGCTCTTTTCCCTGATGCACTGGCCCTGCTCCACCACCTGCCTGACCATCGGCAAGGAGACGAAAAGCGCCAAGTGGACCCTGCTCTCCATCGCCATCCCCACCGGCATCGGCATGGCGGTCTGCTTCCTGGTGGCCTCCGCCGCCCGCCTGCTGGGCCTGGCATGAGGGTTAAGGAAATTTTAACTGTACACCGGTGGAAAAGGGTGCTATCCTATAAAAGATGCTTGACCTTCCACTTCGTGGAAGGTGTATGGTTCTCTTGGAACCAAGCAAAAAGGAGGAATTGGACATGAAACGAATCGGTTCCCTGCTCACCGCCGGGGCCCTGGCCCTCTCCCTGGTCACGCTGCCCGCCGGCGCGGCGGAGGCCGCACCGGCGCTGGAGGAGACCGCCCAGGCCGCCGCCCAGGCCGCCCTGACGGCCGGCGGGGCCCAGAGCATCCAGTACGCCCTGTGGCAGGATGGGGAGATCATCCTCACCGGCCACGCGGGAAATTATTCCCGCACGGAGAACCGCGCCCTCACCGATGACATTCTGTACGGCGTTGGCTCGGTGAGCAAGACCTACACCGCCGCCGCCGTCCTCAAGCTGGTAGACGAGGGGAAGGTGGAGCTGGACGCCCCGGTGACCGCCTACCTGCCGGACTTCACCATGGCCGACGGGCGCTATACGGATATCACCGTGCGCATGCTCCTCAACCACTCGTCGGGCCTGCCCGGCTCCACCATCGCCAACGGCTTCCTGCTCAACGACCCGGACACCCTGGCGGCCGACACCCTGCTGGAGGAGCTGTCCAGCCAGACCCTCAAGGCCGATCCCGGCGCGTTCAGCGTCTACTGCAACGACGGCTTCACCCTGGCCGAGCTGGTGGTGGAGGCGGTCAGCGGTATGGACTTTGACGACTACGTGCGCCAGGCCATTCTGGAGCCCGCCGGGCTGGAGGACACCTGGTTCCCCGGCGAGGACTTCGACCAGAGCCTGCTGGCCAAGACCTACTACGGGGCGGACGAGACCCGCGCCCTCCCCGCCGAGACCGTGGGCGTCCACGGCACCGGCGGCATCTACGCCACCGCCTCCGATCTGGCCGCCTTCGGCGGAGCGGTGTTCTGTGAGGACGGGATTCTCAGCGCGGACGCCATTGCCGCCTCCATGGCCGACGAGTACGCCCGGGGCATTTGGCCGGAGGACACCGAGGATGTGGTCTCCTACGGCCTGGGCTGGGACAGCGTCCACTGGTACCCATTTGCCTACAGCGGCATTCAGGCCGTGACCAAGGGGGGCGACACCATTCTCTACCACGCCGGGCTGGTGGTCATCCCCGAGTATGATATGGCCGCGGCGGTGCTCTCCTCCGGCGGTGTCAGCACCTACAACGAGATGGCGGCCAGCCAGATGCTCATCGCCGCCCTGGCCGAGCAGGGGGTTGCGGTGGATCAGACACCCCACACCCTTCCCACCGCCGAGCGGGCGGAGATGCCCGCCGAGCTGATGGACTACGCCGGGCTGTACGGCGACTCCACCTCGGCGGTTATGCTCACCGTGACCGCCGACGGCGTCCTCTCCACCGGCAACGCGCCCCTGTACTACTACAGCGACGGCTCCTTCCGGGACGAGAACCAGATGGTGATGCTCAAATTCGTGGAGGAGGACAACGGCCAAACCTACCTCTGGCAGAAGGCCTATTCCTCCATCCCCGGCCTGGGGGAGCAGCCCAGCTCGTCTTACATCTACATGAAGCTCCCCGACAACCCGGTGTCCCCGGAGGCTCAGTCCGCCTGGGACGCCCGCAGCGGCAAGCTCTACCTGGCCCTGAACATGAAGTACAGCAACATCCAGTACCCCCTGGCCCTGCCGGTCGCCGCCGTGGCCACCGACCCGGCGAACATGCCCGGCTATATGGTCTTTGACCGCATCGTGGACGCCGACTGCGCCGAGGGCGTGGCCCAGATCCCCGGGCTCTACGGCCGGGACTGGCAGAATATCACCATGACGGAGCGAAACGGTGTGGAGTACCTCTCCACCTGCGGCGGGCTCTATATGGATGCCGCCGCAGCCGAGCCCCTCTTCAGCGGTGCCTCCTCTTGGTCCACCATTCAGGCCGACGGCTATGCCCGCTGGTATCAGGTGGGTTCCGCCGCCGCGGGCAAGACCATGACCGTCCAGGTGCCGGAGCACGGCGGCTTCGCCGTCTATGACGCTGCCGGCCTGCCCGTGGCCGCTTCCTGGGCCTGGGGCGACACCTCCGCCGTCCTGCCGGAGGGCGGCTGGGTGGTCTTTTCCGGCACTCCCGGCGCCCGGTTCGTGCTGAGCCTGACCGCTGACGAAGAAAAGTAAAAATTTCTCTTTACAAACGGCGCAAAGATTGCTATAATAATCTGGCACGTTGATGATCACGTGTCAGACGCGCCCGTAGCGCAATTGGATAGAGCGTCAGATTCCGGTTCTGAAGGCTGGGGGTTCGAGTCCCTTCGGGCGTACCATAAAAATAACCACACCTTTCGGTGTGGTTATTTTTATGGATACCGTGAGGACTTCACATGCCCGGCGGAAGTGAATTCCGCCTGCACCAAGGTTTTGGCCTTCGGCCAAAACACTTGCACGGCGCAAAAGCGCCGCGGGCCAGAAGGCCGCTTCAGCGAAATGCTGTATCTTTTTCGTATGCATATGCCAAAAAGCAGGCTCTCCGCTGCCGCGGAAAGCCTGCTTTTTGTATAGACTGGGTGCCGCATACGGCCAATCGGGCTTCGTGCGAGTGCTCGCCCTCTAGAGAAGGGACTCCTTGCTCGGACTTCGGGCGTACCCACCTGAATGCTCCTACTCGCTCTGAAGAACCGGAGCATTTTCGTCCGCAGTTTTTATTGGTATCCCCTCTGCCTGCGGGAATGGGATGGCACCCAGCCGTCCATTGCTACCGCACTAGGACAATATTCTTTGCAATACCGGGCAATTTTTTGCTCTAGCATGATGTCAGATCGCCTGTGGCCGGATTATCGATGCATTTTCCCTTCTTCGTAAAGCGGGAGCCATGGCATGGGCAGTCCCAGGTGTGCTCCTGGGAATTCCATTTCAGCGCGCAGCCCATATGGGGACATCGCTTGGTTGTGGGGGCCAGCAAGCCGACGGCCGCCTCAAATCCATTGACGACCAGTTGAGGGCGGAGGACTGTGCGGGAAGGCGAAAACACCTCTGCGAAAGGGTTGGTCTTCCCCTGCACAAGGTCACTCAATAGCATGGCGGATACCATAGAAGATGTCATTCCCCATTTGTTAAACCCGGTAGCTACATATAAGTTTGATGTGGAGGAGGAATAAGGGCCGATATAGGGGACGCCGTCCAAACTCATGCAGTCCTGAGTAGCCCACTGGTACTTCTCTGTAGCACCCGGATAATACCGCCGGGCAAACTCCCTCAGCTCTCTCCATGCTCCGCCCCGCTTTCCCGTGCGATGCCCGCCGCCGCCCACCAGCAGCAAATCCCGTGCGTTTCGGAATGACATCCCCTCCTGCGCCTCATCCACATACATACCGTCCACATCCGGGGCGTTTTCCAGGGCAATGACGTAGGAGCGGTGCTGATACAGCTTTAGAAAATAGCTGCCGTGTTTGTTGAGGAACGGGAAGTGTGTGGCCACGATCACCGCCTTTGCCGCCACTTTACCGCTGTCCGTCACGGCTGTCGTGCCAATCAGCTCCCGCACCGGCGTGTGCTCATAGATGTGCAGGCCCTTTGCAAGGCAGCAGACGAACTTCAGGGGATGAAACTGGGCCTGGTTGTGCACCCTGACAGCGCCAGCCACAGGAAAGGGAAGTGGAAGATGCTCCACAAAGTCCCCGTGGAAGCCCAGCCTTTCCATGGCCGACAGCTCCTGTTCCAGCTTTCTTTGCTCTTCCAACGCATAGACATAGGCATCTTTTTCCTCAAAATCACAGTCCATACCAGAACACAGCTCCCGGTATTTTTGCAGAGCCGCCTTCTGGGCGCAGAGGTACTGTCCCGCCCGGCCGATGCCGAATCTGCGCAGCAGCTTGTCATAGATAAGGCCATGCTGAATGGTAATTTTAGCGGTGGTATTCTTTGTGATACCGCCGCACACCGTTTCCGCTTCCGTCAGAACATAGGGTACTCCGGCGCCGTGCAGCAGATAGGCGCACAGGATGCCCGCCATACCGCCCCCGATAATGAGGACATCGGTGGAAATATCCCCCTTTAGGGGGGCAAAATCCCTGTGCTCTCCGGTCTGTTCCCACACTGATTTCATATGCTTTCCTCCCCAATTCATGTCTTGGGGATAGTGTTTTGCAGCCTTGGTTTTTTCATACCTGATTTAGAGAACAAGCTGATGCGTGTATCCACAGGCTCAGAAAAATGTATACAACAGAAGCAGACGGACGGCGGCCTGTTTTTTACAAGCCGCCGCCCGAAATCAGAGCGCTGCACAGAGCCGCGCTCTACTGATTGATGATTTCCGCTTTGCAGGTGGAGACAAAAGCAGGGTCGCTGCTGTTGGGCCCTACCACAACCACCATCCCAAATTCATTGCGTATAATACTTCCATTGGCCACGGTCTGCCCTCCGGCATTGATGGCGACGCCGGTTGTGCCCACCGGCAAATAGGACCGGATGGCAGCCTCACAGTCGGCATCGCATCCCGTGGGAGGTGGAACCGGTACGGGCAGATAGGTGATGGCATTGTTATAGGAGGCACTGGTAATGCGCACCGAGGCAATACGACAGATGGAGACAGCCTCCTGAGGCACCCCCTGGCTGTTGACTAGCTGGAGCAGTCCGGCATTCGGCCCGGCAGGGAGCAGCGAACCGAGGCGACCACTGCTGTTATTTCCGCTATCCATAGCGACTACCGCATTATCACTCGGATAGAGCTGGATGAGCTGCTGGAGCACATTCCGCATCTGTTGAACACAGGCGCAGCCCACCGCAGCGGCAGTTGGACCAGTGGGGCCGGTAGGACCAGCCGGCCCGGTTGCTCCAACAGGCCCCGTACTTCCTGGCGCTCCGTCTCTGCCCTGCGGCCCCGTCGGTCCGGAGGGACCCTGCGGCCCGGTAGGGCCGGTCTCACCCGCTGTCCCAGCTGGGCCTGTAGCCCCCATGGGTCCGGCCGGGCCCGTCGGCCCGGTGGCTCCAACAGGCCCCGCACTCCCTGGCGCTCCGTCTCTGCCCTGCGGCCCCGTCGGTCCCACAGCACCAGTAGGGCCCGGACTACCCGGAATGCCTTGCGGGCCCGTCGGGCCTTGCGGCCCTACCGGCCCTGGTACAGGGCAGCAGACCGGACAACACACCGCTCTTTGCACCTGCTCATCAAAATGGCCGTTCGGCCGATAAACATTCATAACAACTGGCACGACCCCTTTATAGCATAGTTGGGCACTCGCCCATATCAGCATATGCAGCGGCACCGCGCCCGGACATAGGTACTCAACAGGCAAAAACAGAATTCTGAAAGTATCAGGCGTCAAAAGCACAGCGGCCCATGGCCTGCACACAGGCCTGGATGGCGGCTGAATCCGGCATGGCAGGAATGGCGCCCTTGGCGGTTGTTGTCAGGCCGCCCGCAGCATTGGCGACACGGGTGGCGGATACCCACTCCTCCAGGGTGAGCGCCTCCAGTGCGGTCCGGCCCCGGCCTGGGATCTGCGCAAGCAGGGCGCCCCAAAAGGCGTCTCCTGCCCCTGTGGTATCCACGGCGTTTACGGGAAAGGCGGGCAGAGCCCCCTCCCCTGACGGTGTGCGGAAATACGCCCCCTCCTTGCCCCGGGTAATAAAGACCGCAGACGGTCCCATAGCCTGAAGCTTTTCGGCCCCACCAGGCAGGGTGCTCTCTCCGGTAAGCAGACACATCTCCTCTTCGCTCACCTTCAGTATATCCGTTAGCTCCAGGGCGGCACAGAGCGCGCGGCGCGCAGCTTCCACACTAGGCCAAAGGAAGGGACGGTAGTTGGGATCATAGCTGATAAGAGCCCCTGCCGCCCTGGCCCTCCGTGCGGCCCACAGGGTGGTTCCGCGGCAAGGCTCCTTGGTGAGGGAGACGGAGCCAAAGTGGAATATCCGGCATCCCTCCAACAGGGTGTCATCCACCTCCTCTGGCCGGAGCATCACATCCGCCCCTGGATCTCGATAGAAGGAGAAGGAGCGGTCTCCGTACTCATCCAATTGAACAAAGGCCAGGGTCGTGGGCACCCGGTCATCCCGGCGCAGGGCGGAGCAGTCAATACCGGCTTTCTCCATGTGCTCCTGAAGAAAGCGGCCAAAGGCATCCCGGCCCACCTTGCCCACAAAGGCGGTGCTTCTGCCCAGCTTGGATGCCATAGCCAGTACGTTGGCCGGCGCACCGCCCGGGTTCTGGCTGAACAGAGGCATTCCCATCTCATTGATGCCGGCGGGCGTAAAGTCGATCAAACTCTCGCCCAGTGCTACTATGTCATACATGTATTCACCTCATATCAGCGCGGCGGGCGGCTCCTGCCGCCCGCCCTGCCCC
>NZ_JH417801.1:0-16162 GCF_000239295.1 Flavonifractor plautii ATCC 29863 | reverse complement strand
CGCGGCGGGCGGCTCCTGCCGCCCGCCCTGCCCCTTGGTCATTCTTCACAAGGAGCTACATCGATCAGGATCTTCATGGTGGCCTCCCGGTTGGCATCGATGTATTGATAGGCTTTCTGATAGTCCCCGAAGGCAAAGTGCCGGCTCATCAGGGGCTTGAGCTGGATTTTCCCCTCACCGACCAGACGGATGGCGTCCACATAGTCCTCATGCCGGTACATCATGGTGCTGTCCAGATCCAGCTCGTGGTCATTAAGCAGGGCCAGATCCACATGGGCCATTCCTGCGTATACTGCGACCAGAACCAGCTTGCTGCCCTTGCGGGCATACTGGATAGCCTGTCCCATGGTGGTATCGTTGCCTGCGCAGTCGTAAATAACATCCGCCTTGTCCGGACCGAAGCACTCTACCATGACTTTACCAAAATTACGTGTCCGAGTGTTCACTGCGAAGTCCGCCCCACAGCTCCGGGCCAGCTCCAGCCGGGCGTCGGAGATATCGGTAATGAGCACCTGGGCCGCCCCCAGAGCCTTGCAGCTCTGGGCCAGCAGAATACCGATGGGGCCGGAACCCAAAATGGCCACTTTGGCGCCCGCCAGCTCCGGAAAGCGTTTAGCTGCATGAACGGCCACAGCCAGCGGCTCAATCATAGCCCCTTCATTAAAACTCATTGTGTCGGGAAGCGGAGTAATCTTAGCCGCATCCACCGCAAAAAATTCGCTGGCGGTACCAGTGGTCTGGAACCCCATCACCTTGAGTTCCTCGCAGAGATTGTATTTGCCATGGCGGCAGGGGTAGCACCTGCCGCATACCACCTGTGGCTCGATGGTGACACGCTGTCCCACCCGGAGGCTGGTGACTCCCTTTCCAAGCGCGGCAATCTCCCCCGACACCTCGTGGCCTTGGGTGACGGGATATTTCGTAAACGGGTGTTCACCGTGATAGACATGGATATCCGAGCCGCACACGCCGATGCGCATGATTTTGACCAGTACCTCACCGGCCTTTGGCTCAGGGATTGGAACCTCCCGGAATTCAATGACCCCCGGGGCTGTCATAACCTGCTGCAGCATGCCTTTTCCTCCTCAACTCTTTTCACAGTACCACCGGGGGCCGCCAGCACTGATGAGTATGATGTTGCTGTTGGCGGTAAAGTCCCCGGTACGGATGGCAAATTTTACTTGGCGTGTCAGTTCGTCCCGAAAGTAGGGATGGCCGACCACCTGGCAGGGCAGCTCAGGTGGAAAACATGCCTTGAACTCCCGCTCGCGGCTGGGACTCACATCCAGGGTGGCCTGGCTCAGAATGATACCCTCCACACTGAAGTGCTTGAGCAGCTCCTTCAGCACATCTACCGCTGTGGGGACGTTTTCCGCCAGCGAGAGGTCGATTACCCTGGTGCTGTCCGGGATAGCCAGACCGGCGTCAGCGATCAGCAGCCGGTCGGTGTGTCCCATCCGGGCCAGTTCGGCCGCAATATCCCGGTTCAGGATGCCAGTCTCCGTCATAATACCACCCTCCCCCTATTTGCGGTCGTAGCAGCTCATGAGCAGCTCATACATCTCTGGAATGGTGGCGACACGGGGATTGTTGGCATAGTCGCCCAGTACCTGGCCGCAGTCTGCAATCTCCCGTATATCCTCTTTGGTCACGTTCAGCTCCCGGAAGTTGATCCAAAGGCCGATCCTCTTAAGGAAGCAGTCAATGGCATCGCAGCTTCTCTCCGCGGCCACAGCATCGCTCTCCCGCTCCAGGGAGGGCTCAAAGATCCGGCCTACCGTGGCGAACTTGTGTTCAGCGGCGGGATAGGTATACCGGGTAAAAGCGGGATAGAAGACTGCCAAAGACTGGCCGTGGGTGACATGGGGACAGTGGCCGCCGATCTGCATGCCCAGGCCGTGGGGCAAAGTGACACCGGCGGATGCGTTGGTGAGACCGCCCAAGGTGTCGGCCCAGGCCATCTGGCTGCGGGCCTCCAGGTCGGAGCCGTCGGCCAGCGCCCTGGGGAGGTATGCGGCGATAATACGGATGGCATCCAGGGCCATGCACTCCACCAGCGGGTTGGTGTTGACGGAGAGATATGCCTCAAAATTATGGCAGAAGGCATCAAAACCGGTCTGCGCAGTTACGCTGGCGGGCAGGGAAAGGGTAACCTCGGGATCTACAATGGCTGCGCGGGGGAAAATATTCTTGTTCCAGATAGCGCTTTTGTCCTTGGCACTGGTCTTGGTAATGACGGCACATGGGGTGGTCTGGCTGCCGGTGCCGGCGGTCGTGCTGATGGCCAGAATGGGCAGCGTCTGCTCCGTTGGGCCTGCGGTGTGGCAGTTGTAATCCCAGGCGGTACCGGGATGGGTGGCCTCCACAGCAATGGCCTTGGCGGTATCCATGGAGGAGCCGCCGCCCAAACCGATCACCACATCCACCCCCTCGGCCTTTGCCAGCTCCGCTCCTCTGGTGACCAGTTCAGTGGTTGGGTTTGGGATCACGCCGTCATAGTGCACACAGGCCACACCTGCGTCAGCCAGGCTTTTTTTGACCTTGGCGTACAGTTCTGCCACCGCAGGGAACTCGGGGACGGTCACCAGCATGGCCTTTTTCCCATAGCGGGCAGTCAGGGCCCCCGCCTCGGTGACGCGGCCGGCGCCGAAAATGATCTCGGTGGGGGCAAAATAATCAAAGTGCTTCATTTCATTCACTCCTTTTGATTTTGTTTCCAGAGAATTGGGCTCCGGCACAAGCAGGCTGGGTGCTGGGCAGTAAACGCCGGAGGGGGTACACTTCGTTTCCACAAAAAGGGCCCGCAGGAGCAGGGCGTGTGGCTCTGTCCTGCGGGCATGGTATCAGAGGGCTGCCCTTTTATTTGGGGTAGTACTCGTCCACGTTCTCCTTGGTCACGATGGTAACGCCGGTGTCCACGTTCTGGGGCAGCGCCTTGGCGGACAGGCCGTTGGCCTCGGTATAGAGGAACATCATGCTCCAGAAGCCCATGTTATACATCCCCTGGGCAACAGTGGCGTCAATCTCACCGTTTTTCACTTTGTCCAGCACGGTGGTGTCCACGTCAAAAGCCAGCACACGCAGATCTTTGCCGGACTCAGCCACGGCGGTAGGGCCAGCGGTACCGGCGATACCGTCCACGCAGAACAGGCCTACCAGGTCATCGTTGGCCTGCAGGGCCGCCGACATGTTGTCGGTGGCAGCGGTGGTGTCTCCGGCGTCGTTAACCTTCACGATCTCGATGCCAGGGGCGTTTTCGGCGCACCAGGCCTCAAAGCCCTGAACACGGCTTTCGCTGTTCTCGGCGCCCACGGTATAGAGGACGGCAATCTTACCCTCCCCTCCGCACAGGGGTACCAGGTACTCAGCGGCAATGCGGCCGGCTTCGGAATTGCCGGTGGACAGGTAGGAGGAGCGGTCGGAGGTGGGAGAGTCGGAGTCAAAGCACACCACAGAGATCCCCTGCTCCTTGGCAGAGTTGATGGTATCCGCCAGGGCGGTGGAGTTCACGCAGGTGACTGCGATGCCCTTGGGACTCTGGGCAATGACCTGCTCCAGAACAGCCACCTGACCGGCCACATCAGAGTCGGTTTGGCCGGTATACTTGGTAGTAACACCCAAGGCGTTTCCAGCATCCTCCATGCCCTCAAAGCAGTGCTTCCAGTAATCGATGCCGGACAGGAAACTGACCATGTAGTACTCGTCGCTTTCGTTGCCGACGAACGCTCCGGCCGAAGCCTGCGTGCCATCCCCTCCAGCGTTGGGGGAGTCTTCGGGTGCTTCGGCCGGGGAGCAGCCGAACAGGGACAGGGAGAGCGCCAGTGCAAGAATAAGTGCCAGTGCCTTTTTCATTGTGGGTTCCTCCTTTTATTTTTCTTGGCGGTATTGCCTGCGCCCGCGCCGGGCGCCGGATCACGGATTACGGCCGCAGGGCAGGTTTCCTGCGCCCCAGGCCCAGCATGCGCTGGAGGAAGCTGTTGCCGCTTTTTCGGTGGCTCATATAGTCGATGGTAACGGCGATGACCAGGATAGCGCCCTGGACGAAATCCTGCCAGTAGACAGACACATTCATCATAACCAGGGCAGAGTCCACAATCTTCAGCAGGAAAATGCCGAGAAATGTGCCCAGGATACCGCCCAGGCCGCCGGTCATGGAGGTGCCGCCGATGACCGCGGCAGAGATAGCGGTGGTTTCCGCGCCCTTGGACAGCTCAGGGGTGGCAACATTGAAGCGTGCGAGAGAAAGGATACCGGCCAGTGCTGAGAGCAAGGCGATGACCACATAGACGAAGATCTTGACCCGGTCTACATTGATACCGGAGAGCTTGGCGGCATTTTCGTTGCTGCCCACATAGTAGATGTTACGGCAGGCATTGGACTTCTTGGTAAAGATAAGGGCCACCACGGTGACCAGCAGGAAGATCAGGAACAGCACGGGGATGCCGAATACATCGCCGGTGGCCAGAAAGCGGAAGCTGTCCGGCAGATAGCCGGACACCGACAGGGGGGAGCCTGTGGTGATAATGTAGGCCACACCGCGGGAGAGGTTCATCATGGACAGGGTGACGATGAAAGGCGGCAGTCCCACCTTGCTGACCATAAAGCCGTTGAACAGTCCGCATATGGCTCCCGCAGCCAGAGCAGCCAGGCAGGCCACCCAGATGTTGACCCCCATCAAAGCCATCTGGCCGGCAATGACGCACGTCATGGCGGCCACGCCGCCCACGCTCAGTTCAATGCCTCCCAGAATCAGAGCCAGGGTCAGTCCGATGGAGAGCAGGCCGTCGGTGGCCACACTCAGGGCGATGCTCTTCATGTTGGAGGGCTGGATGAACTTTGGATTGACGATGGCCACGATGGCCACCACAAGCAAAATAATGAGAAATACGCTCATCTCGCGCTGCCGGAGCAACCGCTTCAAAAGCTCCGGTCCCGTCCGCTTTATCTCGCTCTTCTGTTTCATTGCCGCAACTCCTTTTCCGCAAGCTGCTCGCCGGAGGCAAGCTTCATGATATTCTCTTCCGTCACCTCTTCGCCCTCGAGGAAGCCCGCCAAGCACCCTTCGTGCATGACTGCCACCCGGTCGGACACGCCGATGACCTCAGGCAGCTCACTGGATACCACAATCACACCGACGCCGCTCTCTGCCAGTTGACGCAGAAGCGCGTGGATCTCCCGCTTTGCACCCACGTCAATGCCGCGGGTGGGCTCATCCATGATGATGACCTTTGGGGCCAGAGAAAGCCACTTCCCGATCAGGCACTTCTGCTGATTGCCGCCGGACAGGCTGCTGATGGGGTATTCAATGCCCGGAATTTTGATGGCCAGTTGCTCTACAAATCGGTTGGCCAGGCTTCGCTCCAGCTTGTCGTCCAGCCAAATGCCATGGGAGACTCCCTTCATGTTGGCGCTAGACATATTGTTTTTGATACTCATCTCCAGAAACAGGCCCTGGATTTTGCGGTCCTCGGTCAAGTAACAGATGCCTGCATCCACAGCGTCACGGTAGGTGTGGAAGGCACAGGGCCTGCCGTTGAGCACTACCTGGCCGGAACGGATGGGATCAATGGCGCACAGACCGCGCATAACCTCGCTCCGTCCCGCGCCCACCAGCCCGGCAAAACCCAGGATCTCCCCCCGCCGCAGGGCAAAACTGACTTCGCGGAAGATACTGCCGGTGAGGCCGTTGACCTCCAGAACCGGATCGTCCGCTGCGATACAGCTGCTCTTGGTTGGGTAGAGATTTCCCAGCTCACGGCCCACCATAGCGCGGATGATATCGTCTGCACAGATATCTCCGGTGTCCATGGTAGTGACATAGGTACCATCCTTGAACACAGTGACCCGGTCGCAGATTTCAAAGATTTCCGCCATGCGGTGGGAGATGTAGAGAATGCTGATTCCCCTACCGCTCAATTCCTTTACCAAATCAAAGAGCCGGGCAGTCTCCTTTTCCGTGAGGGAGGAGGTTGGTTCATCCAGAATCAGCAGCTTGCAGTTGAGTGAAACCGACTTCGCAATCTCAATGATCTGTTGTTCAGAGACAGTCAGCTCACTGACCAGCGCGCTGCTGGGAAAATTGGCGTTGAACTGCTTCAGAACCATGTCGGCATCCGCCCAGAGGCGTTTGAAATCAATCATTCCCCCCTTGTGGGGCAGACGCCCGATGAAGATATTCTCCGCCGCCGTCAGGTGGGGGCACAGGCTCAATTCCTGATGAACAAAGCCTATGCCGATATCCTGGGCTTCTTTGGGACTCCTGGGGGCAATAGGCGCGCCTTCAAACAAGATCTCGCCCTCCGTGGGCGGAAACACGCCGCCGATGATGTTCATGAGGGTAGATTTCCCGGCACCATTCTCACCGCACAGCGCGTGAACCTCGCCAGGCCGCACCTGGAGCTGTACCTGATCCAGCGCCCGGGTTCCGGGAAAGACCTTTGTCACACCCCGTACCTCCAACCGATACTCGCTCATACAGCCTCCTCCTGTTCTTTTGTCAGCGATAAGCCCCCCTGCCTCAGCAGGGTCTTCAACTGAATGGCCGCCGCGCCGATTGCCGTCCCATACTCACCCAGATTGGACACCCGCAGCTTGACCCTGCGCCCGGCAAAGCGCATCCGGCGGATCTTGACCACTTTTTGGATCTGTTCGATTAAAAGCGACTCATTTGACATTCCGCCGGCCAGTACGATCTTCTCGGGATCCAGCAGATTTATGTAGCTGGCAATGCCGATGCCGATGTATTCTCCCGCCCTCCTAACCAAGTCCAGTGCGGCCACATCCTGCTCCCGGGCGGCAGCGAACACAGTCTTGGCCTCCACCCGCTCAATATTGCCGCCTGCCAACTCCAGAATACGGGTTTTGACTCCGCTGGAAATCAGGTTACGGGCCTGCTGGGCGATCGCTCGCCCGGAGGCTACCGCCTCCAGGCAGCCGTTGTTGCCGCAGGTACACAGCGGCCCATCCTTCTCCACCGTGATGTGGCCCAGCTCCCCTGATGTCCCAGAGGCACCGACGCACAGCTCTCCGTTTTCAATGGCCGCTGCGCCGATGCCATAGCCAAGGTTGATGCAGATAAAATAGTGATACCCCACACCTGAACCAAAGAATTGCTCCCCCAGCGCCATAGCCCGGTTGGAGTTCTCCAGCCGCATAGGCCAGCGGATACTGGTCCGTTGTAAAAGCAGCCGCCCCAGCGGCTCCAAAAGCGCTACATCCTCCCAATGAAAATTAGGGGAAAAGAGTACCCTTCCCTGGTCCAGGTCCAGAATCCCCGGCACACCCACCCCAACGCCCAGGACCCGGTGGAGCGGGATACCGCTCTCGCGCAATAGCTGGTCAATCAGCTCTGCGGCGGTCTGAATGACCGCGTCGGCATCTTCCGGTACCGGAATGGGACGCTTTGCCTTTGCAACAGGCATTCCATTGAGATCCATCACAAGCGCCCTCAGCACGGTTGGAGCAAAGTCGATCCCGACGCTGTAATAGCAGTCCCCAGCAAACTCATACATTTCGGGGCGCTTTCCGGACGCGCCCTCCTGCCTCCCACAGGAGCGTACAATACGGTTGTCCAACAACTCATCTGTGATCTTGATTGCGGTCGGCAGGCTCAGCCCCGTCCGGCGTGCGATCTCAGCCTTGTTGATAGCGCCTCTCTCCCAGATTGTTTTCAGCACCAGCCTCCGGTTCATCAAAGCTAAAGTGAATTTATCAACACGCACGTGAAAACTCCTTTTCCTCTGCCCATTCCCCTTTAAAATACCCCCAACGCTCTTATCCTTTTATACTAAGTTAAGTTAACTAACTTAACGAGGCAATTGTAGCGCTATGCATAAGAAATGTCAATCCCTCTTTTCTATTTTTGGCGTTTCGAATGATGCATCTGAAAACCTTTTGTATATTATACCGAAAGGTTTTTGAATATAGCATAAAATCAGGGGCGGCATTTTAGCAAAAATGCCGCCCCTGGTCTGATCCGCCGGAATCAATAGTAATGCTCAAGTCTTGGCACCCGCCAGCCGTTGTAAGAGATAATATGGGCCGCCCCAATGGCCGTTCCATAGTCGCCGCGGGTTCCCAAACGGAGCGTCACATGGCGTCCCGCCTGCCGCATCTGCCGCATTTGCATACTATGGGCTACCCGGTCGAAAAACAGCGGACCGTTTCTTGTCAGGCCTCCGCACAAAACGATACAGTCCGGATCCAGGATATTGATCGCCATGGCCAGTCCGATTCCGATATAGTCAGTAGCCTTGTCCACAATCGAGAGGGCTACCGCATCTCCCTTGGCCGCCGCCTCAAAGACCAGCTTGGCGTCAATCCGCTCCGATGCGCCGCCGCACCGCTCCCGCAGGCTGGTAGGGAGACCACTGCAAACGGCGTCTCTGGCCTGCAGGGCAATGGCCTCACCGGAAGCTACCGCCTCCAGGCAGCCGGAGTTTCCACAGGCGCAGAGCGGACCGTCTTTGCAGACAGTGATGTGTCCCAGCTCACCGCTGGTGCCGCTGCTGCCGTAGTAGAGCTGATTGTTCTGCATCAGAGCTGCACCGATACCGTGTCCAATGTTGACACATAAAACGGTATGGGTGCCGCTCTCTCCGCCATCCCCGCGCCAGCCACTCTCCGCTAGTGCCAGTGCCCGATTGGCGCTTTCGACCAACACGGGGTAGGACAGCCGGCTCTGAAGCCAGCTCTGAAGCGGAATATCGCTCCAGCCAAAGTCCGGGGAGAAGAGAATATGCCCGGTATCCCGCTCGATGAGGCCGGGCATCGCCACCCCCACTCCGGCCAACCGATCCAGTGCAACTCCGGATTCCAGCAGACTGCTCTGAATCCGCTCGCACAACCGGTCCACAAATGCTTCAACAGGCTGGACCTCCCCCGTTTCCACCATGGTTCCGTATACTACCTTCTGCGCCAAATTCATCAGCACCAGTCGTATGGTCCCACGGCCAATATCCACCCCCATATAATATTCGCTTTCGGGCACCACGCTTAACAATTCCGGCGGTTTTCCGCCGCTGCTCTTTCCCTTTCCCACAGCTCTCACCAGACCGCGGTTAATCAGATTTTCCGTGATGGTCATGACGGAGGGAAGGCTCAGCCCAACCCGTTTTGCAAGCGCAGCACGGCTGATGGGGCCCTCCAGAATGATCGTCCGCATAACGTTGCTCTTATTGGTGGGAGCTGCCCGATAGCGGTCGGCCCACGGGGTTTTGGGCATAGTGATACCTCCTTTTTTTACTACTTTTCTAAAGTATATCGCATTCAAATATATATCACAAGTAAACCGTACCATTTTTTGCAGATCAAGACGATTGACAATATCTCAGCCGTGTTTTAAAAACCGTTCTACCAAAAGTCTACCAGAAATGCCTTGGAATCCTTTGGGTTCCAAGGCGTTTTCACTTTTCCCGCTCCCGTATTGTCTACCAAACGTCTACCATAGTAACCTTTTGATTCTGTTTCCCCGCCTTTTATATCTCTATCCCCCGAAATGTGCATTGTTTCCTCCCCTGAAAGGGGCGTCATACTTGACTGAAACGCGCAGTCGTGAGTAGGATGCCCCGAAAGCTCAAAATTTAGAAGGAGGAATTCCAAACATGAGAAACCTCAAGCGGACTCTCAGCCTGGCTCTGGCCTCCGTCATGCTCGTGGGCATGATGAGTGTTGGCGCCAGCGCGGTGAACGCGAGCGATTTCACCGATGCGGATGAGATCGTAAACAAGGACGCCGTTTCTACCATGACTGCCCTGGGCATCATCAATGGTAAGGAAGACGGCAGCTACTTTGACCCCACCGGCAACGTGACCCGTGCCGAGATGGCCAAGATGCTCTGCGTCGCCATCAACGGCGGTGTGGATCCCGTGCTGGGCGTCAAGGACACCCCCACCTTTACCGACATCAAGGGTACCTGGGCAGAGTCCTACATTGAGTACTGCGCCGCCAACGGCATCATCGCTGGCCGCGGCAACAACAAGTTTGATCCTACCGGCACCGTGAGCGCCACCGAGGCCGCCAAGATGCTGCTGGGCGTGCTGGGCTACAACGCCGAGAAGTCCGGCCTGGTGGGCAACGACTGGGCCATCAACACCAACGTGCTGGCCAACCAGAACGGTCTTTACAAGAACCTGGCCAATCTGAACGCCAACACCCTGCTGACCCGTGACAATGCCGCCCAGATGATCTACAATGCTCTGGACGCCAACATGGTTGAGCTGAACGCCGCTGGCAACTACACCACCAGCCAGTACAGCTACACCGGCACCGAGTCCGTCGTGACCGGCACCGAGCGCGTGTGGGTTGTCAAGATCAAGGACAGCTCTGTTAACGATGCCGTCAAGGCTCTGGACGGCTCCGTCTACAACAGCCGTCAGGATGCTATCGACACTCTGGATGCCGCGAACGGTAGCAAGCTCGATAGCAGCAAGTACACCCTGGAGCAGAAGACCCAGAATGTTTACGGCGAGAACACCGTGACCAAGTACGCCGACGAGACCATGGGCCACAAGTACCTGTCCCTGATCACCGACGGCGACGCTGTGCTGACCGACGTGGAGAAGGACAGCAAGGGCACTTACACCCTGTACATGAATGGCATCACCACCAAGGGCCAGTACACCAAGGTCGAGGGTGACTACAGCAACCTGATCGGCCAGAAGGTCGAGGTTCTGTATAAGGACAGCGAGAATGTGTACGGCGTCTATGCCTCCACCGACAGCTCCCTGATCGTGGAGAGCACTGCCGGTAAGGTCGAGGCTGTCAAGAACGGCGAGGTCAAGATTGACGGCACCACCTACAAGGTGGACAGCAATGTGACCACCACCGCTCTCTACACCGGTAAGCTGATTGACGGCCTGAATGTGGGCGGCAACAAGGCCGCCGCTGTGAAGGCTTACGACAACGACGACAACGGCAAGATCGACACCGTCGTTTACGTCCCCTTCACCGCCGCCAAGGTGACCTACGTGGGCGAGAAGTCCTTCAACACCGATGTTAACACCAATGTTAAGTTTGAGGACGTGAACGCTTACGACGACATGGCCAAGAACGACTATGTCATCAAGAGCGACGCCGCCAACACCGTGGATGACACCGATACTTATGTCCTGGCTGAGACGGTCGAGGGCAAGATCGAGGCCACCAAGAGCGACTCCGTCCGCATTGACGGTACCTGGTACAACTATGTTACCACCACTCCCGACAAGGATCTGGCTCTGGACAGCACCGTGAAGGCCGCTGTGCTCAACGGCTACATCGTGAAGTCCGAGGTTGTCACCTCCAGCCACGAGCTGCAGGATTACGCCGTGGTCGTGAAGACTGACACCGATATCAACGGCCCCCAGGCCAAGCTGCTCTTCGCCGACGGCACCACCAAGGTGGTTACCACCGACAAGAAGTACACCGATACTATGGGCCTGGTGACCTACGAGGTCAAGAAGGGCGAGTACGTCCTGACCGAGGCCGTGACCGACAGCGCCGACAAGGCCGGCTTCGACAAGATTGTGACTGGCAAGTATGTCAACAACTCTGGCAAGGGCAAGATTGGCGGCGAGAGCATCGCGGACGACGCCGTGATCTTTGTGCAGGATAGCGCGGGCAAGTTCTCTACTATGGCTGGTTCCGACTTTGCCAAGTACAGCACTAGCTCTGTAAAGGACCAGAATATCACTGCTTACGCTAACAAGGACAACTCCACCGGTTACAACAGCATTGTCCTGGCTTACGTAGAGCTGAACGCGAAGGTTAACTCCATCACCAGCAACTACGGCTATGTGACCAGCGCCGTGTCCACCACCAAGAACAAGGACGGCGAGACCGTGTCTTCCTTCACCTTCTGGGATGGCGCCACCGAGCACAAGGACATCATGACCGACGAGAAGGTTTCCCTGTCCAAGGGCGACATCTTCACCTACGAGGAGAACAAGGACGGCAGCTACACTGTCACCGAGGTCGACAACCTGCTGCGTACCGCCATCATTGCCTACAACGAGAAGAACGGCGATATCCGCTTCACCGACGCTTCTCTGAGCGACAAGGGCAGCAATGTCAACGCTGAGATCACCAAAGATACCGTTATCATCGGCATCAACAGCGATGACAAGGCCGGCGTTGAGGGCGTGGTGCCCACCATCGCCATCGAGACCGCTACCTCCGGTGTCTACCAGGCCAACGCCTACTATGTGATGGGCGCCGGCGACGAGGTGAAGCTGCTGGTGGTTGACACCTACGGCAACATCCCCGCGGTTGACAGCGTAACTACTGTTACCGACGAGAGCAATCTCGGTACTGCTCTGAAGCAGTACACGGATGTGACCTTTGAGGGTAATGCTACTATTTCCAGCAAGCTGGAGATCCCCGCTGGTGCCACCCTGAACGTCAAGGGTGATCTGACCGCAAATGCTGCTATCGTTGGCAACGGCACCCTGAATGTGACTGGCAATATCAGCGACACCAGCAAGGTCAGCACTCAGCTTGAGTCCACCAAGACCGGCGAAACTGTTTCCGTGTCCGGCGGTGTGGTTCTCGGCGACGTGACCGGCAATGTCGGCTCCGGTAGCGCTCTGTACTCCGGCGATCAGGTTAAGGGCAAGGTTATCGTTCAGATTACCGTTCCTGCGGATGCGGTGACTGACGGCACCTCTAAGATTAAGTTTGACGGTTCCGAGCCCTCTACCCCCACGCTGACCAATCGTAGCGACATTTATCTGGCTATCGATATGAGCCAGTCTGGCCAGAAGGTTATCACCATTGACAAGGACGGCGATTGGAGCTCTACTACTAACGATGTGTATACCCTCACCGTGAAGTGGTAATCTAACTGCAATCGGCTTATTACGAAGAGAGCCGCCCCCGATTGGGGGCGGCTCTTTTTGTTAGTGGAAGGCTATATAGTAGTAGCTCATTCCGGATCGGTTTGCGTCCGCGTAGAATCTGCCCTCTATCAGGTCGCCGCGGGCCACCCGTATTCCGCTGCTGGTGATCTCCACCAGGTTTCCGTCCCGCATGGTGACCGGCGCTCCTTGCAGCGCCAGGCCGCCATAGGTATACATGTCGGACTGCATTGCGCCGTCCTGCCTTACCACAAAGACTGCCCGGGGCGATACCCCCAGCGAAATATCCCGGCTTCGGGCGTCATCCCCTGTATAGCTTCCACTTAGAATCTCAGGCTTTAAGGCCAGTGCTTTATCCAGCACACGGAAATCCTCGTTGAAATCCGTGCGCAGGAAATTGTCCTCCGGCTCCCACTGGTGCAGGTGATAGTGTTCGGTATAAGCTGCCATTTTCATTCCTCCCGCAGGGGGGCCGGGCAGCGCCTTTGCTGTACTGGAAAACGCGGCCCCTGCGGGAAAGGAACCCCGCGTCCGGCTGTCTACCGGACGCGGGGATGGCCTTGCCTGCGGAGGGGGTAATATAGATGGCAAACTATACAGCGCACTATCACCTGCACCAGTGGGAACCGGAGGACAGCTTTTTACGGAGAGACTTCAACGAGGATTTTCAGAAAATTGACGCGGGCCTCGCCGGACGGGGAGATTGCAGCCTTCTGTTCGGCTCTTATGTGGGTACGGGAACTTGCGGCCCGTCCGAGCCTACCGTACTTACACTGGGGATTCCAGCCAAGGCGCTTTGGGTAAGCTGCGGTTCACGCCACGCTGTCTTTCTGAGGGGGAACACGCAGGCGGTTAATTTCAGCACCAGCGATGGAGAGCTGCTTGAGGTGGAGTGGACTCAAGACGGCCTGAGCTGGAAGCTGGGGGGAGGACTTTACAATCACGACTACCAGCAGCTCAATGAGGCTGGAACCATCTATTATTACGCGGCGCTATATCAAGAAAGCAAGAAGGCCCCGGGAAATATCCGGGGCCTCCTTGCTTTCTTGGGGTTTGGTGATCAGAACTCAGCGGATAGTGAAGGTACCCTCCACAAGAGTACCATCCCCGGTGCTCTTGATAGACCAGGTGTACTTACCGGAGGTCAGGGGCTCAGTCTTTATGGAACCATCACCAGCATTGATCAGGGGCTTTTCGCCAATTACCTGAACATAGAAGTAGTGGGGGCCGACCGAGCCGATATCATTAACCGTCTCAGTGTAAACGGTGCCCTTGGAACCCTTAATGGTCAGGATAACTTTGTCGTTCGCAGTCTTGGTGCGGAACACAAAGTACATATTCTCGTTGGCCTCGCCGTGAACATCACTGGCAATGTCGTTGGGAGTGGACTCCAGAACATAGGCGCCGTTGTCCAGGAAAAGCAGCTCGTTCTTGGAGGCAATGTTTTCGGTGGTCACGTCGCCGGCGATCTCAGCCTTGTCGTTGCCGGAGGAGGTGGTGGAACCGTAGAAGATGGTGACGATCTCGCCGTTCTTCACGATGGCGGTAACCGTCATGCCCTTCTCCACATCACTCAGAGAGCCAGTCTCGATCTTCTTGCCTTTGGTGACGGCATAGACCTCGACATCGTCGGAAACAGCGTAGCTCTTGCCGCCCAGGTCGATGATACCATCCTCGGCCTCAGCCTTGACCTCCACGCCGGGAAGCTGATAGGTATCATCGGTAGTGACCTTGCTGTACTCCTCACAGGCGGAGGCGTCCAGAATCTCGTTCTCAGCATCCGCATAGGCGATAACGTTCAGCAGAATATCGGTCTTCAGGACATTGCCGCTGGGATAGCTGTCCTTCAGCTCCTCATCCATCTTGACAGTGGTGATCTCGCCGTTGACAACAGCCTTGTACTCGTAGTAGGTGTTGTCGCTGTCCTTCACCTTGGTGCCGGCCTTGGAGCTGAGGACATACACGATGTCGTCAGAGCTCGCGGACACATCGGAGATGAAGACCATGGTAGCCACAGTGCTACCGCTCTTGCAGTAGTAAACAAAGTTGCCGCTGTTGTCCTTCAGGTCGGGAACATTGGCATAGCCGGTGTAGGACTTATAGGTGGCCTTGCTGCCGGTGCCGGTCTGCACCAGGAAGACGGTCTTGCTGTTGGCGTAGACAGTCTTAGTGTCCAGAGTCATGGCGGACTCGCCCTTGTTGATCTCGACCTTCTTGTTCTCGGCCAGACCAGAAGTGCTGACGCCCTTGATGGTGTAGATGTCCTTGGAGTTCTTGCTGTACTCTACGATGTAGCCCCGCATGTTTTTCAGAGCGGTTTCCTTTGCACTAAAGTTACTGCCGCTCAGACAGTCCTCATCGACCTCGGCCTCGACCACGGTGCCGTCGGCCAGCAGAAGCTTGGCATAGTAGGAGCTCTCGTCGTCATAGCGGCCCTCATCGGCACCGGTGTTCACGACGTAGGCGTAGTCGCTGGAGGCCTTGGATACGTCGACCTTAATGACATAGCCATAGGAATCCAGGTACAGGTCCAGCACGCTGTCGACCTTGACATCACCCTTATTGGACATCTTCGCGCTGTACTTGTAGGTCTCGCCGTCAGCCACGAAGCTGGAATCGCCGGTGGTCTTGGTGACCTCGACGCCCTCAACCACCTCGGCCAGGGTCATGGTCTGGATCTCACCATCAGCCATGGTGTAGAGAACCACGTCGTCCTTCTCGAAGGACTCAGTCTCAAACTTCTTGCCGTCCACGGTGACATAGCGGTCATCGCCGTCCTTCGCGGCGGTAACCTTGGAGATCTCGCCCACGTAGGTGTTGATGACCACCAGGGTCACGTTGTCGTCGTTGTCCACAAAAGCCTCGACCAGAACGCCGTTGCCGCCGAGCTCGTCGTCGCTGTTGCCCTTCTCGATGGTGAAGGTGCCATTGGCCTTGCCGTCCTCGGTCACATCCACAGTAGTGGTCTTATCCAGGCCCAGGTCGGAGTACAGGGTCTTGGAGCTGACCTTCTCGGAGTAAGAGGCGTCGGCGGTGGAAGCATAGGTGCCGATCTCCTTGGTGCCGTTCTTCCACTGGTCGGAGGGACGGCCGAAATCGTCGTGGTTATTGCTGTTCAGGGTCAGGTCAGAGAAGTACTTCTCGCAGAACTGCTGCACCTCGTCCTTGTCGCCCTTCACGGTGCGGTAATCATCGGTCGTGCTGTTGGCGACCTTCACGGGGGCGGAAGCGCCCACGATAACCTGCATGCCGTCGGAGCCGATGACAGTGGTGCCCTTGTTGGTGTAGTACACAGTGTCGGCGGTCAGGGTCTGGAACGCCATCTGGGC